>NZ_JALBGW010000047.1:0-31675 GCF_023006485.1 Neorhizobium sp. BETTINA12A | reverse complement strand
GGCTGCGAGATACCCATCGCGCGGCGCCGGCACGCGCAGCCGCACCGGCGCACGTTCAAGATAGGAATCCGGACGCTCGCAGAAATCCGCGGGACCGCCGAGTGCATGGACCATGCGGGCAAACCGCTCCATCGCTTCGCCGGAGCTCAGACCCAGCCGCGCTCTCTCCTCGGCCTCGGCCAGATTGCTGGCCACGCCGGCCTGGACCAGCATTTCCGCGGCCTCAGCCAAAACGACGGCCTCGAGCCGGGTACCGGCCTTCAGGCCCGCCAAGAAATCGAGACAGTTGACGATTTCGAGCGCATTGCCCGCCGCGTCTGCCAGCGGCTGGTTCATATCGGTCAGAAGTGCTGCGGTCTTGACGCCCGCCCCATTCGCCACTTCGACCAGAGAGCGGGCCAACGCTTCTGCTTGCTGCGGGCTTTCCATGAAGGCGCCGTTGCCGACCTTGACGTCGAGCACAAGGCTGCCGAGACCGGCCGCGAGTTTCTTGGAGAGGATGGAGGCTGTAATCAGCGGCACGGATTCGACGGTCGCTGTCACGTCGCGGATGCCGTAGAGCCGGCGGTCGGCGGGGGCGAGATCGCTCGTCTGTCCGATAATGGCACAACCGACCTCGCGGACGACCTTGCGGAACAAAACCTCGTCCGGCATGACGCTGTAACCCGGGATCGACTGCAGCTTGTCGAGCGTGCCGCCGGTGTGACCAAGGCCACGGCCGGAAATCATAGGGACTGCAAGGCCGCAAGCTGCCATGATCGGCGCGAGCATCAGCGAGACATTGTCGCCGACGCCGCCGGTCGAGTGCTTGTCCGCCACCGGCCGATCAAGAGCGTCCCAGTTCAGGACAGTCCCGGAATCACGCATGGCAAGCGTCAGCGCCACCGTCTCATTGCGGGACATGCCCCGAAAGAAGACAGCCATGGCAAAGGCAGCCGCCTGGCCTTCGGAGATTTCCTCTTTTGTCAGGGCAGCAATGAAGGCTGCGATCTCATCGCCGGTGAGAACCTTTCCGTCGCGTTTGCGGCGGATGATTTCCTGCGGGATCATCGTGTCAGTAGCCGCTCGACGCGCGGACGGTGGTGCTGCCGCTCAACACGCCGAGAATATCATCGAGCAGGCTCGATGCGCCGAAACGGAAGGTGGAGGGCATGATCCAGTTGGGGGCCATGATCGTTTCGGCAAGCCGGAAGTAGAGATCGGCGTCCGCAACCGTCGAGATCCCGCCGGCAGGCTTGAAGCCGACGCGCTTCTTCGAATCCCGGATCGCCTGCAGCATGATGTCCGCTGCTTCGAGCGTCGCGTTGACGGCGACCTTGCCGGTCGAGGTCTTGATGAAATCGGCGCCGGCAGCGATCGCCAGGTCGGAAGCGCGGCGGATCAGAGCGCTATCCTTCAGCTCGCCCGTCTCGAGGATCACCTTCAGGCAGGCATTCGGGCAGGCGGCGCGAACAACCTCGACCATTTCGGTCACCGCCGCCTCATCGCCGGCGAGCAGCTTGCGATAGGGAATGACCATATCGATCTCGTCGGCGCCGTCTTCGATCGCTTTGCGCGTCTCCCCTACGACGGTCGCGACATCCAGTTCGCCGGAAGGGAAATTCACGACCGTAGCGATGCGGACCGGATGTTCGGACCCCAAGATCTGGCGCGCATGGGCGACGAAACGCGGCCAGATGCAGATCGCAGCCGTGTTGCCATAAGGCGTCTGGGCACGCTGGCACAGTTTCTCGATCGCAGCGTAATCGCAATCGTCGCGCAGGTTCGTCAGGTCGAGAAGCGAGAGCGCAAAGGCTGCCGCCTCACGCGGGCTCAGGAGTTCCATGTCGAGTGCCTCCCCGGCTTGCTTACTGCGCCGCGCGCCTATCGGTCCGATAGTGACGCAGTAAATTCAAAGGCGACGCAGGTCCGGTCAAAATCTGCTCGATTTCTGGGTCATGCGGCTCGCCCATATTTATCGTTCAAACGATTAGATGCAAGCCACACCAGAGGGGCACGCGCCCACACGGGACTTATCCGCTTGAAATACATCGTGTAATCAGGCCAACATTTCTTTCAGAATGGCCGCCAGACGCTGCCCGCCGACGGGCGCCATGTCCTTGGTTTCCGCGTGGCTGAGTTCTGCGCCGGTCATGCCGGCGCCGAAATTCGTGATGACCGAGGCCGCCGCGACCTTGAGCCCGAAATAACGCGCGAGGATGACTTCCGGCACCGTCGACATGCCGACCGCATCGGCGCCAAGCGTGCGCGCCATGCGGATTTCCGCCGGCGTCTCGAAGCTCGGTCCGGAGAACCACATATAGACACCGGAAAACAGCGGGATGCCGCAACGGATCGCCGCATTGCACATATCGAGCGTGAGGTCTGCATCATAGGCGGTGGTCATACCGACAAATCGCCCGTCGCCTTCTTCGCCGATCAGCGGGTTCATGCCGGAATAGTTGATATGGTCGGAAATCTGCATCACCGAGCCCGGCGGCATATCTTCCCTCAGGGAGCCTGCCGAGTTCGTGAGGATCAGCGACTGGACGCCGAGGCCTTTCATCACCTCGATCGGAAAGCGCATCACCTTGGCGTCGCCATGTTCGTAATAATGCGCTCGCCCGGAAAGCATGATGACCGGCTCGGCTCCGAGATAACCCGCGACGATCTCGCCCGCATGGCCGGTGACGCCGCTCACCGGGAAACCCTCCAGCGCGCCATAAGGCACACGGACAGCCTCCGTCACCTGGTTCACCAGCGAACCGAGGCCGGAGCCGAGTACGATCGCGTGGCGCGGCACCAGGCCGTTCAGGCGCTCGACGAGCAGATCGATGACTTTCCTCATCTCCACCGCCTCAGCCGATCACGTCGGTTTCGAAAGCAAACGGCAGGAGTTCCGCCATGGTGACGGTCTTCTGCACGCCGAGATCGTCGCAGAGATAAATGCGCGTATCGGCGGAGGCAAATTCCGCGATTTTCTGCCGGCAGCCGCCGCAGGGCGAGCAGAGCGCCAGCTTTTCGGCAAGCACTGCCAGTTCGACGATCTTCTTACCCCCGCCCATGATCATCGCGCCGATCGCCGTCGGCTCGGCGCACCAGCCCTGGGGAAAGGAGATGTTCTCGATGTTGGCGCCGAGATAGACTTTGCCGTCATCGGCACGGAGCGCCACGCCCACCGGAAATTTCGAATAGGGGGCGTGAGCCTTGGCCATCGCACCGCGGGCGGCTTCGAAAAGGTCGTGAGACATCTATCAACGCTCCTTGGTATAGGGCACGCCGCCAGCCTTGGGCGGACGGGCGGTGCCGATGAACCCGGCCAGCAAGACGCAGGTGAGGATATAGGGCAGCGCCTGGAAGATCTGTACCGGCACTTCGCCGATCAGCGGCAGCGACTTGCCCTGCATGAAATTGGCGAACGCATCGAGGAACCCGAAGAGCAGGCAGGCGAGCATGACCGGCACCGGTTTCCATTTGGCGAAGATCAGTGCTGCAAGCGCGATATAACCCTTGCCGGCCGACATGTTGTTGATGAAGGCGGCCGACTGGGCGATCGACAGGTAGGTGCCTGCGAAACCGCAGAGGAACCCGGCGACGATCAGAGACCGGTAGCGCATCCAGGCAACCGAAATGCCGGCGGTATCGACCGCACCCGGATTTTCGCCGACAGCGCGCAGGCGCAGGCCGAAACGGGTGCGGTAGAGAACCCACCAGGAAATCGGCACCATCAGGAAAGCGATGTAGGTGAGGATGTTGTTGCCGGAGATCACGTGTGCATAAAGCGGGCCGATGATCGGCACGTCGCGCATCATGTCGGCGCCCGGCAGGACGATGGACGAGAAACGGCCCTCGGGGGGCACCTGGCCGGTACGCCCGCCCTGCCTGAACCAGGCCTGGCCGAGCACGATTGTCAGACCGGCGGCGACGAAATTCAGCGCCACCCCGGAGACGATCTGGTTGCCGCGATTGGTGATCGAGGCAAAGCCGTGCACAAAGGAAAACACGATCGATATGCCAATGCCGCCGAGCAGGCCGAGCCAGGCATTGCCGGTCCAGTAGGCGACGCAGGCGGCAGCAAACGCCGAGGCCAGCATCTTGCCTTCGAGACCGATATCGAAAATGCCGGCGCGCTCCGAAAACAGTCCGGCAAGCGCCGTGAACAGAAGCGGGATCGAAAGGCGGATCGCCGAACCGAGAATGCTGATGAAAATATCGAAATAATCCATGAGCCTATTTCCCGGTGAGCTGCTGGTAGAACCGGACGATGGCCGGGCGGAGCATATATTCCAGGGCTCCGGCAAACAGGATGACCATGCCCTGGATGACGACGATCATGTCACGGGTGATGCTCGGCATGTCGAAGGAGAGTTCGGCGCCGCCCTGGTAGAGGATGCCGAACAGCAGCGCCGCCAGGATGATGCCGGCCGGATGGTTGCGACCCATCAGCGACACCGCGATGCCGACAAAGCCGGCGCCACCGACGAATTCGATCTGCAGGCGGGCGGAAGCGCCCATGACCGGATTGAGTGCCATCATGCCGGCAAGGCCGCCGGAGATCAGCATGGTGATCATGACGATCTTCGAATAGCGGATGCCCGCATAACTCGCAGCCGTCGGGCTGATGCCGAGCGTACGCATCTCGTAACCGAGCTTGGTGCGCCAGATCAGCACCCAGACCAGGAAGCACATGATCAACGCGATCAGGAAAGAGAAGTTGAGCGGTGCCGCGCCGAGCTTGCCGCCGAACATGGCGATCAGCCAGTCGAGCTTGGGGAGTTGGCCGCCCGGCAGGAAGGTGCGAGTTTCGGGCGCCATCTTGCCGGGAACGATCAGCACGCGCACCAGCATGTAGTTCATCAGCGACGAGACGATGAAGTTGAACATGATGGTGGTGATGACGATGTGGCTACCACGCTTCGCCTGCAGCCAGGCAGGAATGGCGGCGCAGGCTGCACCGAACAGGGCGGCGCCGATCACTGCAAACGGCATCGTTACATACCAGGGCACGTAGTGGTCCATGGCCAGCGCCACGAGCGCCGCACCCAGGCCGCCGAGATAGGCCTGACCCTCCGAGCCGATATTGAACAGGCCGGCATGGATCGCGACTGCCACCGACAGGCCAGTAAAGATGAAGCTCGTCGTATAAAACAGGGTGAAACCGATGCCTTCGCCGCGGCCGAGCGCGCCGATCAACAGCAATTGCAGCGCCTCGAACGGGCTTTCGCCGATCGCCCAGACGACCAGACCGGAAAAGAAGAAAGCCAGGATGAGGTTGAGCAGCGGGATGAGGCCGTAATTGATCCAGGCGGGAAGCGGAACGGATGCGGTGGTCATGCCCCTGCCCTCGTCCGCCGTGCTGCCGCCGAAAGTCCGATCATTCCATGCTCCGAATGGGTCATTGCTGAAAGCGTCATGCGGCGATCCCGGCCATCATCAGGCCCAGCGTCTGTTCGCCCGCCTCGCCCGACTTTTCGCCGACGATTCTGCCCGCGAACATCACCAGGATGCGGTCGGAGAGCGAACGGATCTCGTCCAGCTCCACCGAGACCAGCAGCACCGCCTTGCCGGCGTCGCGCATCTCGATAATCCGCTTGTGGATGAATTCGATGGCGCCGATATCAACGCCGCGGGTCGGCTGACCGATGAGCAGCATTTTCGGATCGCGCTCGATTTCGCGCGCCACGACGATCTTCTGCTGGTTGCCGCCGGAAAAATTGGCGGTGCGCAGCCGCGGGTTCGGCGGGCGGATGTCGTATTTGCCGATCTTCTCCTCGGCATCCTTCCGCATCGCATCGAGATCCAGGAACGGGCCGCGGCCGTATCTGGGATCGCGATGATAACCGAGGATCGAGTTTTCGTATTCCTCGAACTTCAGGACCAGGCCCATGTGGTGGCGGTCTTCCGGGATATGCGCGAGGCCGAGATCGCGCAGGCCTGCCGGGTCGACACCGGCGACGGGCTTGCCATCGATGAAGATCTCGCCGGACGACGGCTTGCGGATGCCGGCGATGGCTTCGAGCAGTTCCGACTGACCGTTGCCGGCGACGCCCGCTATGCCGACAATCTCGCCCGCGCGCACGTCGAAGGAGACGTCGTCGACCATGGTGACGCCACGACTGTCCTTGACCGTCAGGTTCCTGACCGACATCAGGACCCCTCCCGGATGGGCGGCTCCCTTTTCGACACGCAGCAGGACGCGGCGGCCGACCATCAGTTCGGCAAGTTCTTCGACGGTCGTTTCCGCGGTCTTGCGGGTCGCGACCATTTCGCCGCGGCGCATGACAGACACCGTATCGGTGATCGCCATGATCTCGCGCAGCTTATGGGTGATGAGGATGATCGTCTTGCCCTGATCGCGCAGCACCCGCAGGACCTTGAAAAGATGATCGGCCTCCGGCGGGGTCAACACCCCGGTCGGCTCATCGAGGATGAGGATGTCAGCGCCGCGATAGAGCGCTTTCAAAATTTCGACGCGCTGCTGGCTGCCGACCGGCAGTTCCTCGATGACCGCATCCGGATCGACCTCGAGGCCGTAATCGTCCTCCAGCCGCTTCAGTTCCTTGCGGGCGCTCGCTACGCCCTTGGCAAGGAGCTGGCCGCCTTCGGCACCAAGCATGACGTTTTCAAGCACCGTGAAATTCTCGACCAGCATGAAGTGCTGATGCACCATGCCGATGCCCGCCGCGATCGCCGCCTGGCTGTCCCGGATCGTCATCGGCTTTCCCGAAATGCGGATCTCGCCGTGGTCGGCCTGGTAGAAGCCGTAGAGGATGGACATCAGGGTCGACTTGCCAGCGCCGTTTTCCCCGATGATGCCGTGGATCGAGCCTTTGGCAACTGTCAGATTGATGTTCTTGTTCGCGTGTACCGTACCGAACTTCTTGTCGATGCCGACAAGCTCGATCGCGGGCTCCTTCGGAGAATCGAAGCTCAATGGTCCGCCCTTCCGCCTGATATGCAAAAAGGGCGCATGGCGATTATCGTCGCCCTGCGCCCCTCAAAACCGGCCTTACTTGTTGCAGGCCTTATCCGACATGTAGTCGTGCACCTTGATGGTGCCGGCGATGATGTCGGCCTTGGCCTTTTCGACGGCGGCCTTCATTTCGGGCGTAATCAGCGCCTTGTTGTTGTCGTCAAGCGCGTAGGCAACGCCGTCTTCCTTGACGCCGAGAGCCTGGATGCCGGCCGTGAACTTGTCTTCCTTGGTGTCCTTGAAGGCATTGTAGACGGCGAGATCGACGCGCTTGACCATCGAAGTCAGAACCGAACCCGGATGCAGGTGGTTCTGGTTGGAGTCGACGCCGATCGAAAGCTTCTTGTTGTCGGCAGCAGTCTGCAGCACACCGAGACCGGTCGCACCGGCAGCCGCGTAAACGACGTCGGCGCCCTGGTCGATCTGGTTCTTGGTGAGTTCACCGCCACGAACCGGATCGTTCCAAGCAGCACCGGTCGTGCCGGTCATGTTCTGGAAGACCTGCGCATCGGGCTTGGCCGCCTTGACGCCCTGGACATAACCGCAGCCGAACTTGCGGATCAGCGGGATATCCATGCCGCCGACGAAGCCGACCTTGCCGGTCTTCGACGCCATGCCGGCGAGAAGGCCGACGAGGTAGGAACCTTCTTCCTCCTTATAGAGGATAGAGCGGACGTTCTTCAGGTTGACGACGGAGTCGACGATCGCGAACTTGGTGTCCGGGAATTCGGCCGCGACCTTCTCCATGGCCGAGGTCCAGGCGAACGATACGGCGACCACCGGATTGAAGCCGCGGCTGGCGAAGTTGCGGATGGCCTGCTCGCCCTGGGTGTCGCTGGTCGGTTCGAAATCCCGGAAGTCGATCCCCGTTTCCTTCTTGAACCTTTCGGCGCCGACGGAAGCGGCTTCGTTGAAGGATTTGTCGAACTTGCCGCCCGTGCCGTAGACCAGCGCCGGCTTGATATCCGCGGCGAGCGCGGTTGCCGACATGGCCGCCATGGCAATGAGGCTTAAAAGGGTTTTCTTCATCGTGCAGCCCTGTTTTTTAGCTGTTAGGTCCTCCCGCAATCCCCGTTCCCCGGTGATGTCTGCGGCCACCTGCCCTTTTTCTTCAAGGGTCTGGCTTCGGTCACTCTTGCACGGGTTTCGGAAAAATTCACGAGATTTTTTTCAACTGGTAAAAAACAGCGAAGCTGCTGAAAACTTCCACAATGTTGTCGAAAACTGCTCAAACGGAAGGCTTCGAGACTTAGTTCTGCCCATTCGTCGAGCGAGGCCGGAGGCATCTGCATCATGCAACCCATGACGGCATCCAACTCCGCTTACAACACTACCCCCAGCAGTTCTTGGGAGCCGGCAGGATCAGCTTGGGCTTCAGGCGGAAAACCGCCCGGCAAACTGTGGCCGGCTGTATCCGGCCATCCAAAAGATCAACGCAATCCCCAGGAACACCGCGAATGCCGGCTGCGCCAGCACCGGGGCCACGAAAGGCCGCCAGATGTCCTGGCCGAGATAGGTGGTCGCGGTGATCTCGGTGAGCGCCAGGCTTTCCGGATCGAGATTGAGCCAAGCATTGCCAAGGCTGGTCAGCACCACCGAGGAGGCGGACACGGACTGGATCGCATCCAGCGTGCCGGCCACGATCGCGGCAACCAGAGCAAGCCCGCTGAGCAGATGGAAAACGAACCGTATGACTGCCATGGCGAACAAGCCCGCATCGTTGATCACGGCCGCGCCGCCTGCCGCGCGACGGCGTTTATGGCAGAAGAAATAGTCCGGGGCCCGAGGCTTGGCAACGCGGTCGACGGAGTTTTCCCGCCCACTGTCAAAAAACGTTCAGATTCGGGTTGATCCCGGGGAATTGATCGGTATATATCGCGGCCGTTCCAACGTTTTGCTTCTCAGACGACGCAAAGCAACCAAGGACAGGTGGCCGAGTGGTTTAAGGCGCACGCCTGGAACGCGTGTGTGCGTGAAAGCGTACCGTGGGTTCGAATCCCACCTTGTCCGCCATTGGCTTTTTAAATAGCTGTTTCTGTTTCATGTTTTGTCGGCCGCGAGGTGACGCCTCGATTGGCACGCTGCGGCGAAGTATCGTGTTTTGCGGTCATTGCCGTCATTCGCCGCAACGCTTGCCGATTTCCGGCATGGGTCTGATCAACGACGCGGTTGGCGGCGGCTCCGCGCTCCTGCGGCATGACCGAGAAGCGTTTTTGTTCCGGCCGGCATCGGTTGTATGTCTGCAGCAGCGTTTTCCGCCCGGAAGATAAAGCCGCAAGTCACTGAAGAAGAGTTGATGGCGCAATGAAATTGACAAACATCAAGCTCCTTCAAATGGATGACAGGATCCACCAAAGCGGCTGCCCGATTGCCTCTACTCTTCTCATTTGTCAATTTTTCAATAATAAGTTGAGTTAGAAATTCGTTATACAAAGATTTTACTCTTTTTGGTTACGTTTGCTCCAGACGACAACCAGATGATTTCGGCTGCGAATTCATCCGGTCTTCGAGCGCTAAATCAGCTTCTGGATAATCCAATCATGCGCCGTTCGCTTCTCTGCATAACCCTCTTCTCAGTCGTGTCATTTCAAGGCGCGGCTGCTGGCAATCTCGCCGATTTCAAGCGACCTCTCGCAATTCCCTTCGACAAGGTGACGCCATATTCGTTGCAGTTGGCGACACTGGGGAAGATGTTGTTTTTCGATCCGCGCCTGTCGGGCGCGAAGAACATGAACTGCGCCAGCTGTCACAATCCCTCCTTTGGATTCGAAGTGCCGGTCAAGACGCCGGTGGGTGCGGCCAATACGCATCTGGCCCGCCAGTCGCCAACTATTCTGAACGTGGCGTGGACCACCCCCTTGTTCTGGGACGGCCGCGCGCCAACGCTGGAAGCGCAAGCCGCAGGACCGATCACGGCACCGGCGGAGATGAACGGCAAGCTCGACCAGATCGTCGCCGATCTGCGAGCCATTCCCGACTACAACAGTTGGTTCAAACAGATATTTCCGGACAAAGGCGCCACGAACGAGACGCTGCTGACGGCGATCGCAACCTATGAACGTACCGTTGTTTCCGCCTGGTCGCCGTTTGACCGCTGGGTGGACGGTGACGAAACCGCAGTCTCAGACAGCGCCAAGCGAGGCTTCGAACTGTTTACCGGCAAAGCAAACTGCGCCGTTTGTCACACCGGCTGGAATTTCACCGACAACAAGTTTCACGATACGGGCCTGCCGACAGACGACATAGGGCGCGCCAAATTCGAACCGAATAATCCCAAAGCGTTATATGCCTTCAAGACGCCGAGCCTGCGCAACACTCTCTATCGCGGTCCCTATATGCACGACGGCAGTCTGGCGACCATGGAGGACGTGATTGCTCACTATGAGAGCGGTGGGGTCAAAAGCGCGTCGCGCTCGGATAGCATTTCCCCAATTTTCATCACCGATCACGAGCGGGAAGAGTTGATCGCTTTCCTGAAGACCTTGACCCCTGAACAGCAGGATTTGCTCCTGCCGACATTACCCAACTGAGTAGCACGCCATGGCACTGTCAGTCCGATTCCAAATCCTTCTACCCCTCGTCGTCTCCATCCTCGCGGGCCTCGGCGCTGCCGCTCTCGTTGGTTCCCAGGCGATCGATGGCCAGACGCATATCGAGCGCGTCGTGCAGGACGCGATTGCCGCCAAGACGCTGGCTGCAAGGACCGCAACACAATTCGAGAATGTGTCGGGCGTGGTCACAAACCTCCTGGCGATGACGACATTCGTTTCGGTCGAAGAAGTCAAGAAACGGTTTGACGCGACCAATGGCGCTCTGGAGACGACGCTTGCCGAGTTTAGCCGCAACTCGCTGTCGCCCGCAGTCTCCGGGAACGTCAAGAACCTCGGTGATCTGCATGTTGTGTGGCGCAGCAATGTACGTATTCTGCTCGGACTCGATCCGGCAACCGCAATTCCGACAGCCGAGCAGCTTATGCGCTCGCGCACGGCCATCCTCGCGAAGATCCTCGACATCAACACGCTCGTGGACAAGACGGCATCCGACTCGGTTGTCTCCGCGGGAAACGCGCTTGAGACAGAAATTCGCAGTGAACTGACGACCGCCGCCGCACTCGCGCTCGTCGGCGTCATCATTCTGCTGGTTGTCGCCCAGCGAATTGCCGGTCCGATCGTGCGGATCACCGCATCGATGAAGTTGCTTGCAGGCGGCAACGTCGAGGTTGTCGTACCGAAGCGTCGGGGCGCCAAGGAAATTCGCGCCATGATCGATGCCCTGGCCGTGTTCCGTGAAAATGCGCGCATGCGCGATACGTTGGAGCAGGAAGCGCGAACCCAGACCGCCAGTCTCGCCCATGTCTCGGCGGAAGCCCGGCTGCTGCAGAGCCAGGTGCGCGGCGTGGTCAACAGGGCCGCCGAGGGCGATTTCTCCGGTCGCGTTAGCGGACCGTTCGAGCGTCCCGAACATCATGAGCTTGCCCAGAGCCTCAATACGGTCATATCGAGCTTCGAAGGCGGGCTCAACGAAACCAGCCGCGTTCTGGATGCACTTGCGAATGCCGATCTGACGATCCGGTTCGAAGGTGTCCACAAAGGCGCATTTGCCGAACTGCAGAACAATGCGAACGCCGTGACGACCCGCCTCTCGGAGGTCGTGTCGCGACTGGCTGCTGCTTGCGCCTCCGTTTCGGCATCCAGCGACGAAATTCTGCGCGGGACGACCGAACTGAACGGGCGGTCTACGCGTCAGTCGTCGATGCTTCAGAACACGGCCGTCACGACAAACGCCGTTGCCGAAACCGTCGGCCAGAACTCGAAGCGGGCGGGCGAGGCCACCAGCGTGATTTCGGATACCAGCCAGATGGCTGAAAACGGCAGCCAGGTCATGAGCGGCGCGGAAAACGCCATGGCGCAGATCACCGTCTCCTCCGGCAAGATTTCCGAGATCATCGGCGTCATCGAGGATGTCGCTTTCCAGACGAACCTGCTGGCGCTCAATGCAGGGGTGGAAGCCGCACGTGCAGGCGAAAGTGGCAGAGGGTTTGCGGTCGTCGCTACCGAGGTGCGCTCTCTCGCCCAGTCGACGGCCAATGCTTCGAACGAGGTGAAGGCGCTCATTCAGAAAAGCCAGGCGGAGGTGAAGGCAGGTGCCGAACTGGTCCGCAAGGCGAGCGAGCAATTTTCCCAGATCGTCTCATCCATCGCATTCGTCTCTTCGCTTTCCAGCCAGATAACCAGCGAGAGCAACAATCAAAGTGCCAACCTTCGGCAGTTGTCGAGCGCCATGAAAGATCTCGATGAGCTCAATGCCCATAGCAACCGGCTGGTCGGCGATCTTTCGGCCTCCACCGAGAGGACAAGCCGGGAAATGGAGGCACTGGCCGAGATCGTCAATCTGTTCCGCATCGACAAGCGAGGGCAACCCCGCGCCAGATCCAATCAGGCTGCCTGAAGCGTTTGCTGCGGGCGAGATAGGCATTTGGGGACATGAACGCAGCTGTCAGCGTTTGTTCATTTTCCGCAGTCTACCTTCATAGAAACCGCCAATCCAGCGGCCAATCTGAAGGAGGAGAAGATGAAAAAGTTCATTGCCGCCTGCATCATCGGGCTTGGATGCCTCACCACGACTGCGGCCCCCACCCTCGCTGATAGTTTCAGCATAACGATTGGCGATCGGGGCTACCGGCCGTCCGGACACTATTATCGGCCGGGTTACCATCGCTACCACCGCCCCTACTACCGCCAGTATTCCAGGCACCATTACCGGCCCTACTGCAGGGTCCGGAGCGTCCAGTACCGCCATCACGGGCGCTGGGTCACCAGGACCACACGCGTCTGCCGGTAAATCGATTTCGACGACCAGACCTCGGCATGGCTGACGGGGTCGTTTGGACCGCGGCACGCGCTTCGCATTATTGCGAGGTCGAAAAACTGACTTGCTGCCAACGATGCAGCTTCGGATCGAAAGCGACCACGAGTTGGAAATCCTTGCGGTCCAGGCCTTTGTCGGTGTTGATATCGGCATAACCGCCAATCGCGAACCGGCAATCGGCGATCCAGCGGAAATCGCTCCAGGCGACATCGACCACATCCGGACGTTCTTCAACGAGCTGGCGGGATTTCTCGAATGCGAGGCTTCCCGGGCAGGTTTCGTCTTCGGTCGGCTCGCCCATGGCCATAAGAAGTGCCAGGCCGGCGATCGGCACGACGAAGGCGACGCTCTTTACGACATTCGCTCCCATGACGGCTCTCCCAAGCTTCGAACCCGAAGCAGCCGAACCCAAGAACAGTGCCTCACCATCTGGAACAAGGCCTGATCGTGCTGCAAATGATAGCATCAATTCGGCTGGCCCGCCAAGCTTTGCGGAAAGGGTTATGGCGCTACACCGCCGATTTGGGGTATTGCCAATTTCGACTTTATTTTCATAGGAAATGAACTAGGACGATCATGCTTGGAGTCTCCTTGATGGATATCGCATGAAATTCGGAACAAGCGGCCTTCGGGGCCTCGTGAGTGATCTGGAGGGCCGAGCTTCATCCCTCTACACCCAGGCCTTTGCCCGGCATCTCCTGGAAACGGGCGCTGCCCGGCCCGGTGACGCAGTTCTGGTCGGCCGCGATTTTCGTCCGTCGAGCCCCGACATTGCCGCCACCTGCATCGCCGCACTCAGCCAAGCCGGCCTTTCGCCCATAGACGGCGGCGCCATCCCGACGCCGGCGCTGGCGCTCTACGGACTTCAGCTCAAGGCCGCATCGCTGATGATCACCGGCTCGCACATCCCCGCGGACCGCAACGGCATCAAGTTCTACCGGCCCGACGGCGAGATCGACAAACAGGACGAAATGCGGATCACGGCGATCGCCGCCGAACTGGACAGGAGCGAGATCGACGCGACGCGTAGCGAAGCGCCTGATCATTCCGTGCAAGTCGAGACGTTGTTCCTTGCCCGCAATGCGGCAATGTTGCCGCAAGGCGCGCTCGCCGGCCTCAAGGTCGGCGTCTATCAGCATTCGACGGTTGCCCGCGATCTTATGGTCCGGGTTCTTGAAGGTTATGGCGCACACGTGGTGCCGCTCGGCCGTTCGGAAGATTTCATTCCGGTCGACACGGAAGCAGTCTCGGCCGAGACGATCGCCCTCCTCAAGGGTTGGGCGCGCGAATACCGGCTTGACGCAATCGTCTCCGCCGATGGCGACGGCGACCGGCCGCTGGTTTCCGACGAAACGGGAGAACCGCTGCGCGGCGACCTTCTAGGCCTGATCGCGGCAAAGTTCCTGAAAGCGCAGGTCGTCGTAACGCCGGTCACCTCCAATTCGGGCATCGAGGCGGCCGGGGATTTCGAAGTGGTCCGCACCAAGGTCGGATCGCCTTTCGTGATCGCCGGCATGCTCGCGGCAGTCGAAGCCGGCAAGACGGGCGTCATGGGTTTCGAGGCGAATGGCGGACTTCTGACCGCCTCGCCTTTCGAAACCGGCACGGGCACGCTCTCGCCACTTCCCACCCGCGACAGTTTTCTGCCGGTGCTGGCGACGCTTGTGCTGGCTGCGCACGAGAAGAAGCCGCTGTCGCAAATCGCCGCCGGTTTCCGCTTGCCGTTTGCGGCGGCCGATCGGCTGGAGAATTTTCCCGTGGAGACCAGCGCCGCGCTGATGTCCTATCTCAGGCAATCCGACGACAATCTTGCAGCCTTTCTCGCGCCGATTTCGACAGTCGCTGCCAAAAGCGATATCGATGGCCTGCGGGTGACGCTTGAGGATCGGCGGATCGTGCATTTCCGGCCATCGGGCAACGCACCGGAAATGCGCTGTTACGTCGAGGCCGGGACGGAAGACGAGGCGAAGGCCCTGTTGCCTGAGGGGCTGAACCTCATCCGGGCCTGGGCCGCAAAGCTTGAACGATAATTGGACGAGAACTGCCGGAGATATTGGAATGAATAGCAAGATCATCCCCGTCATCATGGCCGGCGGCAAGGGCACGCGGCTCTGGCCGCTGTCTCGCGCAAGCGCGCCAAAACAGTTCATCCAGTTCATCGGCGACAAGACGCTGTTCCAGGCGACGCTGTCGCGCGTTTCGGACCCGAAGCTTTATGAGGCTCCGGTCGTCATCACCAACGAGGATTTCCGGTTCCTGGTGGCCGAACAGGCCCGCGAGCTCGGCATCAAGCTCTCCGGCATCCTGCTCGAACCCGTGGCCCGCAATACGGCCCCGGCCGTGGCCGCCGCTGCCGCCTTCGTCGAAGGTCGATTCGGCGAGGACGCCATCCTGCAGGTGCTTGCCTCGGATCATGAGATCACCGCCGATGCCGGTTATTTCGATGCGATCCGCATCGCCAGAGAGACGGCTCTCTCCGGCAAGCTCGTCACGTTCGGCATTGCTCCGACGGAACCCGCCACCGGTTACGGTTATATCGAGATCGGCGAGGCGCTGCCTTCAGGCGCCTGCACGGTCAAACGTTTCGTCGAAAAGCCGGTGCTGGCCGAGGCCGAGAAGATGCTATCGACCGGTGGCTTTGTCTGGAACTCTGGTATCTTCATGTTCAAGGCCGGGCAGGTGCTGAGTGAACTTTCCGCCTTCGCGCCCGAGGTCGAGGCGGCCGCGCGAGCCGCACTTGCCAAGGCTTCGAGCGACCTCGACTTCACCCGCCTCGACGCGCAGGAATTTGCCGCAAGCCCGGATATCTCCGTCGACTATGCGCTCATGGAAAAGACCTCCAATGCCGCGGTCGTGCCCTCCTCGTTCACCTGGTCCGATCTCGGAAGCTGGGACGCCGTCTGGAAGCTCGGAGCCCGTGACGAGGCCGGCAACGTCGCTTCCGGCAAAACGACCCTGATCAACACGAAGAACTCGCTGGTGATGTCTCGCACCAGCCATCTCGCCGTGCAGGGTCTGGATGGCGTCGCCGTCATCGCCAGCGAGGACGCCGTCTATATCGGCCGGCTGGAAGACAGTCAGGACGTCGGCAAGATCGTCAAGCAGCTCGCCGCAACCAAGGCGACCGCGGCGCTGACCGAAACCCATCCGACCTCCTATCGGCCCTGGGGCGGCTATACGTCGGTGCTCAACGGCGACCGCTTCCAGGTGAAGCGGCTGTTCGTGACACCCGGCAAGAAGCTCTCGCTGCAGAAACATCACCACCGCTCGGAACACTGGATCTGCGTCAAGGGCACCGCGGAAGTGACAATCGGCGAGGAAACCCGGATCGTGCGGGAAAACGAGTCGGTCTATATCCCGCAGGGCGAGGTGCATCGGCTTGCCAATCCCGGCAAGATCATGCTCGAGATGATCGAGGTGCAGACCGGATCCTATTTCGGTGAGGACGACATCATCCGCATCGTCGACGAGTTCGGACGCGGCTGAGGAGGCTCGGCGAATATCGGCTCAGTCGATCTCGTGACGATGGTCGAGATACCATTGCACGAAGGCCTTGACGCCTTCCTCCAGACCGATCTCCGGCTTGCGGCCGGTCAGCGCCACGAGAAGATCGGGGCTGGCAAAGGTTCTCGGGACGTCGCCCTTCTGCATCGGCAGCATCTTGCGCTTGGCCGGTTTTCCCATGATCCGTTCGATCGTCTCGACGAAGTCGATGAGGCCGGAGGGCTGGCCGCCGCCGATATTGACGACGCGGAAGGGTGCCTGATGAGAGAGCGTATCGATGCCGGCAACGCGATTATCCTCGCCCGGATAGACCTTGGACAGATCGATGATCGAATTCACCAGGTCGTCGATATAGGTGAAGTCGCGGCTCATCTTGCCTTCGCCGTAGATCTCGATCTCGCGATCTTCGATCATCGCCTTGACGAACTTGAAGAGCGCCATGTCCGGCCGGCCCCAGGGACCGTAGACCGTGAAGAAGCGGAAGGCGGTAATCGGCACCTTGTAGAGATGCGCGTAGCTGTGCGCCATCAGCTCCGTGGCCTTCTTGGTCGCCGCATAGAAGGTCAGGGGTTCGTCGGCCCGGTCGGTTTCCCGGAAAGGAATATCCGGATTGGCGCCGTAGACCGACGATGTCGAGGCGAGCATCAGATGACCGACGCCGTAATTGCGGGCGATCTCCAGGATGTTCCATGAACCGACGAGATTGGAATCGAGGTAAGCCTTGGGATTTTCGAGGCTGTAACGCACGCCGGCCTGGGCGGCGAGATGGATCAGGACATCCGGCTTGAAATCCTCGACGGACTTGTCGAGCAGCGACTTGTCTTCCAGCATGCCGATCACCGGGCGGAAGGCAGGGAATTGAGCGAGCCCGGCATTGCGGGCTTCCTTGAGGCGCAGGCTGTAATAGGGCGTCATCCCGTCGAAGCCGAGAACCTCGTGGCCATCCTCCAAAAGGCGTCGCGCCAAGTGAAAACCAATGAAGCCTGCCGTTCCGGTGATGAAATAACGCATGTATGACCCGCTGTCGCTCTGCGGCCGATCCCATAGCGCGGATATCCCGCCCTGTCATCCGAGCGGCAGGAAGTTATTTTATCGGCGGGATCGCGCTGGCCTTCAGTGAAAGAGCCGCAGCCGCGCCGGCGGCACGCCCGGCCGGCCATTCTTGCGATCGACGGCGAACTGGATGAGGTCCATCGAGGCCTGGTCGGTCAGCGGTTTTGCCATTACGCCAAGGACCCCGGAGACACCCGCCGCCACCAGCCCCGGATTGCCGGTGATCATGATCACCACAATGCCGCATTCCGCCAGTGTCTTGGCGATCTCCGGGCCGGTCTCGCCATCGGCAAGCCGCACGTCCACAAAGGCGATATCCGTGTCACGGGTATAATTCAGCGCCACGGTCATGTCGGGGGCTATTCCGACGACGTCATGGCCGCTTCGATGAATGGCGTCCTCGATATCCATCGCGACCAGCAGACTGTCTTCGACGATCAGGAAACGATATTCCAAGGGCAGATCCTCCCAGACTGAAGGACGCAAATAGACTCCGATCGCTGCTTGGCAATAGGAGCAGGGCCCGATATCGATTTTTTGATCTAGCTCCCCCTGGCGTCAAGCCGCAGAACGGGGCGCTTGGTGATTGATTTGCCGGCACAGAGGTGGTGAGGGCCGCGTTGCCGGCTCAGGTTCGGCAAGCGGAACATGGCAACATCTCTCGAACACCTCCTCGCTCAAGATTTCAGACACTTACGAAAGGTGACCGGTAGACAGGAACCACTCAAAAACTGATGGGTTAGCCCTTCGGAAGTCCAATGAAAAGGAGAAGACCCATGAAGAAGATCATTCTGGCGTCCTGCGCTATTCTTGCCGCTTCCTTCGCAACCCAGGTCGGCGCACAGCAAGGCACCGTCAACGGCGCTGCCGGCGGAGCTGTCACCGGCGCAATCGTCGGTGGCCCTGTGGGCGCAGCGGTCGGCGGTGTCGTCGGCGCCGTGGCCGGTACCGCGCTCGATCCGCCGCCGCGCGAAGTCGTTACCTATGTCGAGGAACAGCCTGCTCCGACCGCATCCATGACGGTCGAACAACCGATCGTTGTCGGCAAGCCGATCCCGCAGAGCGTCGTTGTGACCCCGGTGCCCAGCAATCCACGATATGCTTATACGGTAGTCAACAACCAGCGCGTAATCGTCGATCCGCAGACCCATACCGTGGTTCAGGTCCTCCGATAAGCCAGGCATCAGCGGCTTCAGCCAACCAACAAACGCAGGCTCCGTCGACTTCCGGCGGGGCCTGTTGTCATTTCAGCGTTTCAATCAGACGAGGACGACCTGATCGACGCGGTCTTCCTGACCGAAGAATTTCAGGTAACGCTCCACCTCGGCCGGGTCTCCGGTCGCCTTGCGCGGATTGTCGGAAAGTTTCACCGCCGGACGGCCATTCGCCTCGCTTACCTTGCAGACGATGGAGATCGGCATCAGGCCGGCAATCTCGTGGGGTGCGCAGCCGGCGAAATCGTTGGTGAGGTTGGTGCCCCAGCCGAAACTCATGCGCACGCGGCCTTCGAAATGCCGGTAGGTGTCGATGATCGCATCGACGTCCAGCCCGTCGGAGAAGATCAGCAGCTTTTCCCTGGGGTTACGGCCCATCTTCTTCCACCAGGCAATGATCTTTTCCCCGCCCTCGATCGGCGGAGCGCTGTCGGGGCGGAACCCGGTCCAGTCGGCCACCCAATCCGGCGCATCGCGCAGGAACGCCGCCGTGCCGAAGGAATCCGGCAACACGATCAGCAGGTTGCCGCCATAGAGCCGGTTCCAGTCCTTCAGGACCTGGTAAGGGGAGGCGCGCAGCTGCTCGTCGGTTTCTGCGAGTGCCGCAGCCACCATCGGCAGCTCGTGCGCATTGGTCCCCACCGCTTCGAGATCGGAGTCCATCGCCAGCAAGACGTTGCTGGTGCCGGTAAACGCCGGGCCGATACCTTCCTTGAGCGCTTCGACACACCAGCGCTGCCAGAGGAAACTGTGACGACGGCGCGTACCGAAATCGGAGATGCGCAGGCCCGGCAATGCCTGCAGCCGCTCGACCTTTTCCCACATCTTGGCCTTGGCCCGCGCATAAAGCACATCGAGCGTGAAGAAACCGAGCGAGCGCATCGCGGAACGGGAGCGCAACTCGTTGATGATCGCGAGTGCGGGGATTTCCCAGAGCGTCGTTTCCATCCATTTGCCGTGGAAAGTCAGTTCGTACTGGCCGTCACGCTTCGAAAGTTCGTATTCCGGCAGCTTGTAGGTCGACAGCCAGTTCAAAAATTCCGGCTCGAAGATCTGCTTGCGGCCATAAAACGTGTTACCCGCGAGCCAGATCATCTCCTTCTTCGACAGACCCACCGTGCGGGCATGGTCGAGTTGTTCGCGCAGCGCGCCTTCGTCGATCTCCTGCGCCAGCTTGACGCTGGTCGTACGGTTGATCAGCGAAAAGGTGGCGTCCACATCCGGATAGAGCTTCCAGATCATCTGCAGCATCAGGAGCTTGTAGAAATCCGTGTCGATCAGACTGCGGATGATCGGGTCGAGTTTCCAGGTGTGGTTATAAACCCTGCTCGCGATATCGGTCTTGGTCATGCCTGCCCCTGCCCCGGCCGTTCCGGGCCGGCTCCGCCGATTTCGATGCATATGGAGGCAACGGCTGATCAACCTCCGGGCATTTTTATCGAAAAAAATGCAGAGTAAGTCCAGACGCAATTCGGCCGCGAGGGATCGCGGCCAAAAAAATCAAGGATGATGCCCCGTCAGTTGCCGGACTGCGATGCCGGCGGCGTGGCAGCTGGCGGAGTAGACGGATTGGCGGTCGGCGGCGCATTCGGATTAGCCGGCGTCGTGCTGCCAGCCGGCGGGGTGGCCGTCCGGTCGGCAGGCGGTGCGGTGCTTTCGCCCCACCATTCGGCGCCGGCCCAGGCGACCATTGCCAGAATAAGGCCGGCAATCAACATCTTCAGCACCGGCGCACCCCAGCTTCCCTGACGCGCTTCCGTGGCGGTTTCCACCACCGGCGGCGAACCGGCCCGATCCGGACGACGGGTATCGGCTTCCTGGGGATCGAAACGGGTGTTCATGATTTCGCTCCTTGTTCGGCCGGAATGCCCGGCTCATGCACAAGAAACGGCCCGCAGCTACGAATGTTCCGGATGGGAACGGCTCAGTAGCCCGCCCGGCGGTCCACCACCTGCCGCAAAGGTTCACCGGCCTCATAGCGTTCCATCTGGGTCTCCGCATTGCGGAACAGCGCCCGTACATCGGACGCGGAAGCCGCGTGCGGCGTGATGATGACATTGTCCATCGCCCAGAGCCGGCTATCTGCACCGAGCGGTTCTTTCTCGAACACATCCAGCGACGCGCCGCCGAGAATGCCGTTGTCGAGCGCGGCAACAAGATCGCTCTCCACCTGGCTGCCGCCGCGTCCGGCATTGATGAAGACTGGTTTGCCCAGGGCGCCGCCCTGGCGAAGCTTTGCAAACAGCGAGGCATTGAAGATGCCGCGCGTCTCCGGCGTCAGCGGCAGAAGACCGACCAGAATATCGGTGCGGGCAAGGAAAACATCGAGCTCGCCGCCGTCAAAGGTCTCGACGCCCTCGGTCGTCTTTTTGCTGCGCGACCAGCCAACGACATCGAAGCCCATGATCTTCAGTTTGCGGACCGAATCCAGGCCGAGCACGCCAAGGCCCATGACGCCGACGGTCAGGTCCTTCGCCTCCGGCTGGGAGAGCTCGCGCCACTGGCGTTCGCGCTGCTGCCCGAGATAGGCCGGCACCTGCCGGAGGTGGCTCAGGGCCTGCAGCACGACCCATTCGCTCATCCGCGTCGTCAGGCTCTCGTCGACGAAACGGACGATCGGGACGTCAGGCAGGCCGGGCATGGTGAGGATATAGTCAACCCCGGCGCCGCCGGAAAACAGCACCTCCAGCTTCGGTGCCCGCTGGAATAGGTCCGGGTCCGGTTTCCAGATCACCGCATAGCGCGCCTCGGAAATATCCACGCCGGGATCGGAGGCGTGCAGCACGGTGCGACCGGCAAAGGCGTTGGCGAGTGCTAAATCGATCTCGCGGCGTTCGAACTTGAGATCGACGACGACCGGATGTCTGGCGGGCATGGACTGATTGACCTTGATTGCTGTGACTATTGATTGATGGCTTCGGTCTCGACCGCTTCGAGATGGAAGGCGGCGGCCATCAGCGCGCGGGTATAATCCTGCTTCGGCGCCTGGAAAATCTGGTCGGCGGGACCTTCTTCCACCACCTTACCGAGCCGCATGACGATGACGTGGTTGGCGAGAGCCTTCACGACCTTGAGATCGTGACTGATGAAGAGATAGGCAAGATCGTGCTTCTTCTGCAGGTCGCGCAGGAGATCGACGACCTGCGCCTGAACGGTCATGTCGAGCGCCGAGGTCGGCTCGTCTAGCATCACGAACCGCGGTTTCAGCACCATGGCGCGGGCGATCGCGATGCGCTGCCGCTGGCCACCGGAAAACTCGTGCGGATAACGCCAGCGCGTTGCGGGGTCGAGGCCAACCTCGGTCAAAGCCCAGGCGACGCGCTCGTCGCGGCCATCGGGGGAAAGCGACCGCTCATGCACCTTCAGCCCCTCGGCGACGATATCGCCGACCGACATGCGGGGGCTAAGCGACCCATACGGATCCTGGAAGACGACCTGAAGACGGTCGCGGAAGGGACGCATTTCCTTGAAGGAGAACTTGTCGATGTCCGTACCGATGAAGGCGATGCGGCCCTTGGAGGAGATGAGCCTTGCGAGCGCCAGACCCAGCGTCGTCTTGCCGGAACCGGATTCGCCGACGACGCCGAGCGTCTCGCCGGCCCGCAACTCGAGATCGACGCCATCGACTGCCTTCACATGATCGACCACCTTGCGCAGGAAACCCGCCTTGATCGGAAACCAGACACGGATGTCCTTGCCTTCCATCACCACCGGCTTCGAGGGATCGGTCGGCGGCGGCTCGCCACGCGGCTCAGAGGCAAGCAGGTGGCGGGTATAGGCGTGCTGCGGGTTGGCGAAGACCTCCTCGACCGTGCCGGTCTCGACGATCTTGCCCTTGGTCATGACGCAGACGCGATCGGCGAATTTCCGGACGATGCCGAGGTCGTGGGTGATGAACAGCATCGACATGCCATGCTCGCCCTTCAGCCCGCGCAGAAGATCGAGGATCTGCGCCTGCACGGTGACGTCGAGCGCCGTGGTCGGCTCGTCTGCTATCAGCAGTTTCGGGCGGTTGGCGAGCGCCATGGCGATCATCACGCGCTGTCGCTGGCCGCCCGACAGCTCGTGCGGATAGGCCTTCAGGCGCTTTTCCGGCTCGCGAATGCCGACCTGGTTCAGGAGTTCGAGCGTCCGGATACGCACCGCCTGGCCGTTGATTCCGTGGTGAAGCTCAAGGATCTCGCCGATCTGCCTTTCGATCGAATGAAGCGGATTGAGCGAGGTCATCGGCTCCTGGAAGATCATCGTGACATCGTTGCCGCGCACCCGCCGGAGTTCTGGCTCGGATGCCTTCAGCATATCCTTGCCGTCGAACAGGACCTCGCCGGACGGATGGCTTGCCGAAGGATACGGCAGTAGCTTGAGGATGGAATTGGCCGTCACCGACTTGCCGGAGCCGGATTCCCCGACCAGCGCCATCACCTCGCCGGGCATGATGTCGAACGAGACCCTGTCGACGGCAATCGAGGTGTCTCTGCCCTGGTGGAAGGCGACGGAGAGATCGCGGACGGAAAGGAGCGGCTCTGTCATCGGCCAAGGCTTTCGATGAGTTCTTCGATTGTCTGCTCGTCTGGTTGCAGACGTGAAAAAGGCAGGCTTTCGCCCTGCGCCGGCCCTATACCCTTGTCGGCCGACAACAGGTGGGAGCAACCGGCAAGATCAGCTGTTGCAATATGGACTGCGTCCGGCAATTTACGCGCGGGATCACAGGCTCTGCAACTCGCTGCCGCGGAGAGTACTTCGCGGGTAACCGGCCGAACCTCCAACCAAGAACTGGAAGAAATCAGACTATCGTAGAAATCGATCAGGGCGGTGTCATGATTGCAGTAGGGCCGCACAAGCAGTTCCCCCAATGTCAACTCGCTGGTCACGAAACGCGGAGGCGTTTGGATCGGTGCGGAGGAAAAGAGCATTGCGATCCGTTCTGCGAGGCCACTTCTTGTTTCAAATCCAGCAATGAAAATATTGGTGTCGATATAGACGCGACCAACATTCTCCATCAGTAATCCCACTCGTCCCGCAACTCGCGAATCCGCGCCACGGCTTCCTCCGTAGATACTGACGGCCTGCCGTCCGAAAGCAGCCGGCGCCGTAGCTCCATGAGGTCTTTTGCCGGGATGGGTTTGCGCTCGGCCATACCGAGATCATCACGTTTTCTGCGCTCCTCCACCTCAACGACGATCTTCACGGTCGCGTCAGCCGCCAATCCCTCCCGCAGATCCTCGGGAAGGTTGGCGACCGGGTAATGCTCTCTGACGATCTTGTTCATGGCGTCACGCTCGCTGATATACCCGATAATCTAGCGCATCCATCATGCAATTACGACCCGCCATCACCCGAACGTCTTTCTAGGATCGAAGGCATCGCGCACTGCCTCGCCGATGAAGATCAGCAGCGACAGCATGATCGACATGGTGAAGAAGGCCGTGAAGCCGAGCCATGGCGCCTGCAGGTTGTTCTTTCCCTGCGAAATCATCTCGCCGAGAGACGGAGAGCCTGCCGGCAGGCCGAACCCGAGGAAATCGAGCGAGGTCAGCGTCGCGATCGATCCGGACAGAATGAAGGGCAGGAAGGTCAGCGTCGCGACCATGGCGTTCGGCAGAAGATGCCGGGACATGATCGTCCAGTTGCCGACGCCGAGCGCGCGGGCGGCGCGGACATATTCGAAATTGCGCGCCCGCAGGAACTCGGCGCGCACCACGCCGACGAAACCGACCCAGGAGAAAAGCAGGAGGATGCCGAGCAGGACGAAGAAGCCCGGGGGCAGGATCGAGGCAATGATCAGCAGGATGTAGAGAACCGGCATGGACGACCAGATCTCGATGAACCGCTGCATCAGAAGATCGGTCCATCCGCCGAAATAACCCTGCACAGCGCCCGCCGTCACCCCGATCATCGCCGAAAAGACCGTCAGCACCAGGCCGAACAGGACGGAGATGCGGAAGCCGTAGATCATGCGGGCGGTCACGTCGCGCGCCTGGTCGTCGGTGCCGAGCCAGTTCAGGTTGCCGAGGATGCAATTCGGGTCCTGATCTTTTTGCGGATAGGCGGCGCAGCGATCCGCTTTCTCCATCAGCCAGAAGGGTTCGGTCGGCGCCGAATGGGGAATGTTGGAGTTGACCGTCTGGTAGGAATAGCGGATAGGCGGCCAGACCATCCAGCCGTTCGCCTGGATTTCCTGCTGGATATAGTCGGAGCGATAATCGGTTGTTGCCAGGAAGCCGCCGAATTTTTCCTCCGGATAGTCAACGAGGACCGGGTAGAGGATTTCGCCCTTGTAGGAGGCGACGATCGGCCGGTCGTTGGCGATGAATTCCGCAAACAGGCTGAGCACGAAAAGGACCATGAACAGCCAGAAGGACCAATAACCGCGTTTGTTGGCGCGGAAATTGGCGAGCCGCCGGCGGTTGGTCGGCGTGATCCAGGGCCGCTTCTGCGGCGTCTGCACGGCGGTCTTTGCGGCGGTTGCCTCCATCAGACATCCCTCCGCTCGAAATCGATGCGCGGATCGATCCAGGTATAGATCAGGTCGGAAATGAGGCTGACGAACAGGCCCATCAGCGAGAAGATGTAGAGCGTGCCGAAAACGATCGGGTAATCGCGGTTGACGATCGCGAGATAACCGAGGCGCCCCAGCCCATCCAGCGAGAAGATGTTCTCGATCAGCAGCGAGCCGGTGAAGAAGGCGGAGATGAAGGCGCCGGGAAAGCCCGCAATGACGATCAGCATGGCGTTTCGAAACACGTGGCCATAAAGCACCTGTCGCTCGTTGAGGCCCTTGGCACGCGCCGTCGTCACATACTGTTTCTTGATCTCGTCGATGAACGAGTTCTTGGTCAGCAGAGTGGTTGTGGCGAAAGCCGAAAGCGACATGGCGATCAACGGCAATGTCAGATGCCAGAAATAGTCGATGATCTTTTCCCACCAGGAGAGTTCGGCAAAATTATCCGAAACGAGACCCCGCAGCGGGAACCAGTCGAAAAACGAACCGCCCGCGAAGAGTACGATCAGCAGAATGCCGAACAGGAAGCTCGGCACCGCGTAACCGATGATGATCGCGCCGGAGGTCCAGACATCGAAGGTCGAACCGTCCTTGACGGCCTTGCGGATGCCCAGCGGAATCGAGATCAGATAGGAAACGATCAGGATCCAGAAACCGAGCGAGATCGACACCGGCATCTTGTCGATGATCAGGTCGAGGACCGAAGTATTGCGGAAGAAGCTCTCGCCGAAATCGAAGCGAATGTAGTTCCACATCATTTCGAGGAAGCGCGTCGCCGGCGGCTTGTCGAAACCAAACTGCTTTTCGAGCTTCTTGATGAATTCCGGATCGAGGCCCTGCGCGCCACGGTAACGGCTTTCCTCGCCTCCGCCCTGTTGCTGCAGCATGTCGCCGCCACCGCCGGAAAGCCGATCACCGGTGTCCTGACCCTGGATCTGGGCGATCACCTGTTCAACAGGCCCGCCCGGCGCGAACTGCACGACGAGGAAAGAAATCGCCATGATGCCAACGATCGTCGGTATCATCAGCAGGAGACGGCGAAGAATATAGGCGCCCATCAGAGCTCCCTGCCTGTCGTCACGGGGCTTGTTTCACCACATATCCCAATGCCGATCAAATGGCTCTTTCCTCTTTTCCGGTGCGAATCATACGGGCTTATTTGGAACAGGTGCCGGACGGCGGCGCAAGTCCGCGCTTATTGTGTCATTTCGCAGGGTTTTTGGCCGACCAGGTCTCGGGGAAGCCGATGCTGTATTCCGGCAGTCTCTGCGGATGCGTGATACGGTTCCAGTAGGCGATCCTTGCTTCGCCGGAATAGAACATCGGAACGACATAGTGGTTGGCGAGCAGCACCCGGTCCATCGCCTTGACGGCCGCCACCTGATCCTCCCGGTCCTGGGCAGCGGTGATCATGCTGATCAGCTGATCCACCGCCGGATCGGCGATGCCTGCATAGTTGCGTGATCCCGGCCGGCTGACGGACGCCGATCCCCAGTAGTCCGCCTGTTCGTTGCCGGGGTTCATGGTCTGGGCCCAGACACCGTACATCATGTCGTAATCAAAGCTGCGGATGCGATTGATATATTGCGATGCGTCGACTATCCGGAGCCGGGCGTCGATGCCGATTTTCTTGAGGCTCGTCACATAGGGCATCACGGTGCGCTCCTGCGACTGGCTGTTCAGGAGAATTTCGAAGCTCAGGGGCTGTCCGGTCTTGGCATTGAGCATCCGGTTGCCCTTCAGCTCCCAGCCGGCGTCCTTCAGCAGGCTGATGGCGGTGCGCAGGTTATCGCGCACCTTGTTCGGGTCGCCGCCGACGGGGTTAGTGTACGGAGTTGTGAACACTCTCGCCGGAACTTTGTCCTTCAAGCCGTTGAGAATCTCCAGTTCCTTTCCCTGCGGCAGGCCGGACGAAGCAAGCTCGGTGCCCCAGAAGAAGCTATCGACCCGCTTCAGGCCGCCATAGGCAAGGTTCTTGTTGAGATCCTCGAAATCGTAGGCATAGTTCAGCGCCTCGCGGACCCGCGCATCCTTGAATATGTCGCGCCGCATGTTCGGCACGAAAGCCTGCATGACGCCGACGGCCTTGAACGGGTTGGTCAGCGCTTCCTTGATGACCCGCCCATCCTTCACCGCATCGAAATCATAGCGCGTGACCCAGCGGCTCGAACTGTTTTCCTGGCGGTAATCGATGTTGCCGGCCCGGAAGGCCTCGAATTCCACGTCGGCATCGGAAAAATAGGTATAGTTGATCGTCCGGAAGTTATATTGGCCGAGATTGATCGGCAGGTTCTTGCCCCAATAGTCGTCGCGCAGTTCGTAACGAATGGTGGAGCCCGGCTGAACGGCGCCGATCTTGTAGGGGCCGGACCCCATCGGCGGCTCCAGGGTGGTGCGGGAAATGTCGCGCTGGTTGCCTTGTGCATCCTTGCCTTCCCACCAGTGCTTCGGCAGGACCGGAAAATCGCCGACGATCGAGGGTAGTTCGCGATTGTTCTTTTCGTCGAAGCGGAAGGTCACTTCGCGGTCGCCGGTCTTTTCAGCACCCGTGACGTGCCGATAGTAGCCGGAATAGAGGGCGCTATGCTCCTTCAGCTTCTCCAGGCTGAAGATCACGTCCTCCGGAGTGACCGGCTGGCCGTCCGCCCATTTCGCCTCCTGCCTCAACCGGAAGGTCACCGAAGACACATCGTCCGGATAGGACACGGCCTCGGCCAAAAGGCCGTAGGTACCGAAAACCTCATCCTCCGACCGCTTCATGAGCGTGTCGTAGATCAGGCTGACACCCGAAGCCGCGGTACCCCGGTCGATCACGAGGTTGAGGTTGTCGAATGTGCCTTCGTCGCCGAGGCGCAGCTCGCCGGCCTTCGGCGTGTTCACATCGACATAGGGGAGCTGCTTGAAGTCTGCCGGCAGCTTCAGGTCACCGACGACAGCCATGCCATGCCGCCATTTCGGCTCCTGGGCGGTCGCCGCCGATGTCCAAAGAGACATTGCTGCGAGAGCGATCACGAAAGCTATCTTCAGGCGGGCCAAGAGCATGCGTTACCCCTTGTGAGTTTCTTTGTTGCGGTGAAGCATAGGGCAAAAGGCGGCGAAAAACAGGAGTTCCAAACTCACATCCGTTTTATCCGGCATTATGTTCCTGAAAATCGGCAAGGCGTTCGCCATCTCCATTTCACCAAAATCCTGTTTCACGGTAGTTTGGAAGCGATCAGGTGATTTGCGGCGGATGGCATGAGATCGATTTCGAGTACAATTATGCGGCTGACGACGGCTGCTTTCCTTTGCGGCACGTTCGCGGGATCGGTGGCAGCGCAGGAGGGCACACCGGCGAAACAACTTTTCGCCGGCGTCAAGCTTCCGAGCAAGGCGGAGGCGGAACCGCTTGGTTTCTATGCCAAGGGCTGCATGTCGGGCGCGGTGGCGCTGCCGACCGACGGGCCGACCTGGCAGGCGATGCGCCTTTCGCGCAACCGTCGCTGGGGCAATCCCGAACTGATCGCACTGCTCGAACGCTTCTCCGGCGACGCAGCAAGGCTCGGCTGGGGTTCCGGCATTCTCGTCGGCGACATTTCGCAGCCGCGCGGCGGCCCGATGATCAACGGCCATTCGTCGCACCAGATCGGCCTTGATGTCGACGTCTGGTTCACCCCGAAGCCCACCCAGCCGCTGACCGTGCAGCAGCGCGAAAGCTATCCCTTCACCTCCATGCTCGACAAGAGCAAGTTCCTGACCGTCGATTCCAACCGCTGGACCAGCACCCATGCCAAGCTGATCATGCAGGCCGCGAGCTATCCGCAAGTGGAGCGCGTCTTCGTCAATCCTGCCATCAAGAAGAAACTCTGCGAGACCTGGACCGGCGACCGCGACCTGCTTGGCAAGGTGCGGCCGATCTACGGCCATGATGAACACTTCCATATCCGCATCTCCTGCCCGCCGGGCTCCACCACCTGCCAGAAGCAGGCCGCAGTACCGAAGGGCGACGACTGCAGCAGCAAGGGATTTGCCTGGTGGTTCACCAAGGAGCCTTGGGCGCCGCCGCCCAAACCGGACCCGAACAAGAAACCGGTAAAACCGCGTCAGGTCATGCTCTCGGACCTGCCGAAGGCCTGTGCGGCCGTGCTTGCGGCCCCCTCGCGTTCCGAAGACGACGCGACATTCGGCGGCAGCGCCGTGGCCTACACGGCTCAGCCTGCCGCGTCGGCATCGGCAAGGACTGTCGAAGCGATCGTCAATGATCCGCCGTCCGCTTCCAGTGATATGCCGGTCCCGACGCCGCGTCCGCTGCAATAGTTTCCCGACAAGGCCGGCAATCGAAACGCCGGCCCCTTCGCGACCTTCCCAAGACCGAAGCGGCACGCTAGAACGCATCACAAATCGATTGAAAATCGTTCTGGCGAGGACACCCAATCATGTCGGCCAAGCCTTGCATCGCGTTGATCGCACACGACCAGAAGAAGAATGACATGGCGGATTTCGCCCGCCATCACCAGGCAGCACTTTCCCGGTTCAACATCGTCGCCACCGGCACGACCGGCGGCCGGGTTCAAGATGCCTGCCCCGGTCTTGAAGTGACGCGGCTGAAAAGCGGCCCGCTCGGCGGGGACCAGCAGATCGGCGCGATGATCGCCACCGGCGAGGTCGACATGCTGGTGTTCTTCATCGACCCACTGAGCGCGCTTCCCCATGACGTCGACGTCAAGGCGCTGACGCGGCTGGCGACCGTCTACGACATTCCGATGGCACTCAACCGCGCCACCGCCGAAAAACTCATCGACTTTCAGAAGGACTAAGCTTCCCGATGGCCGATACCATGAAGACCGACAAACTGCCCTTTCCGATCCTGATCGGCGATATCGGCGGCACCAATGCCCGCTTCTCCATTCTCCTCGACGCCTATGCGGAACCGAAGCCGTTTCCGAACGTGCGTACTGCCGACTATCCGACGATCGACGATGCGATCCAGAAAATCGTGCTCGATTCGAGTTCCGTTCAGCCGCGCTCGGCGATCCTTGCCATCGCGGGACCGATCGACGGCGACGAGATCGATCTGACCAATTGCGATTGGGTGGTGCGGCCGAAAGACATGATCGCCCAACTCGGCTTCGAGGATGTGCTGGTCGTCAACGATTTCGAAGCCCAGGCGCTTGCCGTCGCGGCCATGCCCGATGAATACCGCGAGACGCTTGGGCCCAACAACGAGCCGCATATGGCATCGCGCGTCGTGCTCGGCCCAGGTACTGGCCTCGGCGTTGCCGGCCTCGTCTATGCGCGGCACATGTGGTTTCCGGTTCCCGGCGAAGGCGGACATGTGGATGTCGGCCCGCGCTCGGAACGGGATTTCGAGATCTTTCCGCATCTCAAGCGCATCGAAGGCCGCGTTTCTGCGGAAGAAATCCTGAGCGGGCGCGGCGTCGTCAACATCTACCAGGCCGTCTGTGCGGCCGACGGTCTGCAGCCCGCGTTTTCCGATCCGGCGGATATCACGGCTCACGGTCTGAACCGTTCGAATTCCCAGGCCGTCGAAACGCTATCGCTGTTTGCCACCTATCTCGGCCGGGTCGCCGGCGACATGGCGCTGATCTTCATGGCGCGCGGCGGCGTCTATCTCGCCGGCGGCATCTCGCAGAAGATCGTTCCCGCGCTGAAAGGCCCAGAGTTCCGCGCCGCCTTCGAAGACAAAGCGCCGCATACGGAGCTGATGGGCACGATTCCGACCTTCGTGGTGACCCATCCACAGGCGGCACTCGCCGGCCTTGCAAGCTTTGCCCGCACGCCCTCCGCCTACGGCCTTTCCATGGATGGCCGCCGCTGGCAACGCTAGGACCGGACTGAGATCATCGCCGCGGGCGAGGCCGGTTTTCCTGAAGACGGCCTGCAAGAGATGCTTGCGCAGTGCGGAAGCGGCCTTTACGCTCGCCCCAACAAGCTGTAACCGCTCGAAAAGACCGACCGACAAAAGCAGGGACTACGCCGCACATGACCGCAAATGACATGAAACTCGTAGTGGTCGGCGCAGCGGGTCGGATGGGCCAGGCACTGATCCGGGTCATTCATGAAACCGACGGCGTGGCATTGCATGCAGCGGTCCAGCGCGAAGGCTCGCCGTTCATCGGCAAGGATGCAGGCGAGCTCGCAGGTGTCGGAACGCTTGGGGTCCCCGTGACCGCCGATCCGCTTCAGGCTTTTCTGGATGCCGAGGGCGTGCTCGATTTCACCACACCCGCGACCAGCGTCGCCTTCTCCATTCTCGCCGCGCAGGCACGGATCGTCCATGTGATCGGCACGACCGGATGCTCGGTTGAGGACGAAGAAAAGTTCAAGGCGGCGGGCCGTCACGCGCGCGTGGTCAAATCCGGCAATATGAGCCTCGGCGTCAACCTGCTCGGCGTGCTTGTCGCGCAGGCGGCAAAGGCTTTGCCCGCCGCCGGCTGGGATATCGAGATCCTCGAAATGCATCACAAGCACAAGGTCGACGCGCCATCCGGCACCGCACTGCTGCTCGGCGAAGCGGCGGCACAAGGCCGCGGCATCGATCTCGCAAGCCAGTCCGTCAGGGTGCGTGACGGCCATACGGGC
>NZ_JALBGW010000046.1:0-31976 GCF_023006485.1 Neorhizobium sp. BETTINA12A | reverse complement strand
AGGCACTGCTGGCCGGCTGGTGCGGCATGCGAGGTCTGGTGACGCTTGCGACCGCCTTCGCCCTGCCGGTGGACTTTCCGCAGCGCGACGTCGTGGTGCTGACCGCTTTTTCGGTGGTGCTTGCGACCCTTGTCGTCCAGGGATTGACGCTTACCCCGATCATCCGCTGGCTCGGCCTCGACCGACGCGCCGAGGGGCATGGCGAACTCGCCGTCATCCGCGGCAAGATCGCGCTCGCCGGCCTTTCCAGGCTCGACGGTGCGACCGAGACGGAAGCCGAATTGCTGCGCTCGAAATTCCGCATCGAACAGCTGGCCGCCTCCCGGATCGAGGACGCCAACTCTCTCGAGACCTACCGGCGGCTGGCCTTGAAGGCGATTGCCGCACAGCGGGAAGAGCTGGAAAAGCTTCGCTCCGTGCACAAGGTCAATGTCGACGAATACAATCTGCTGCTCGAAGAGATCGACTGGCGCGAGCTTTCGGTCCTGCCGGAAGATGCGCGCCGAATCGAGGAGAGCTGATCCGCCCGCCAGTCAATATCGTCTCCTTTTATCGAACGAACTGTCAATCATTGTTCATCTTCCGGATATCGGCGGGATGGGGCACATACGGTCCCAGAGAATTCAACCCGCGTGTCCAACCAGAGACACCGATCCGGAGATCACAAAATGTCCACCACAGCCACCAATTCCCTGCTTCTCGTCGGCCGCGTCCTTCTGGCCGGCATGTTCGTCATGTCCGGTTTCCAGAAGCTCGTCGATCCCGCCGGCACCGCCGGCATGATCACCGGTGCCGGCCTTCCCGCCGCCACGCTGCTCGCTTATGTCGCAGGCCTTTTCGAACTGGTCACCGGCCTTGCCGTGCTGACCGGCTTCCAGACGCGCATCGCAGCAATCCTGCTTGCGCTCTTTTCGGCTTTCACCGCATTCGTCTTCCATTCGGGCGCCATCAACGTCCCGGGTTTCCCGGAGGCCGCCAACGGCCTGCTGACGGTGTTTAACAGCCTGATGATGATGAAGAACCTGACGATTGCCGGTGGGTTCCTGGCTCTCGCCGCCATTGGCGCCGGCGCATTTTCTGTCGACGCCCGCCGTGGTTCTGTCGCAATCGCTGCCTAAGCTTTCAAAATTCCCTGCCCAAGACTGCCCGCCGGATGAGAAGTCCGGCGGGTATTTTTTATGATCAATCGGTCTGGACTGTCGGCAGTTCCGTCATGTCGGGCAGCCAGGAAACGGCCGAGCGGCACCAGATCTGGCGCTGCGGCTTCAACTCCGCCCGCTGATCGATACTGCCCCAGCGGATGCCCCAGATTTTGGCCGCCTCACCTTCGCCATTGACGAAAAGCGGCGAGCCGCATTCGGGGCAGAAATACTGCTGGCGGACACGACCGCTCTCGGCCACCTTGCGATAGAGCTTTGGCTCGTGCCCGGTGAGCTTCAGATCGCTTTCCGGTACGACGGCGGTCACACGAAACGGCGAGCCGCTCAGCGTCTGGCAATCGGTGCAATGGCAGATGGCGATCCGCTTGGGGTCAAGTTCAGCCTCATAGGTGACATAGCCGCAATGGCATCGACCGGTTACATGCATCGTCCTTCCTCCTCTTCAAAAACTCAGAGCACGGCGCGGACTGCCTCGACGATCCTGGCGATCCGCGGATCCTGTTCGTGAGCCGGCTTGCGGGCCCTGACCAGACAGGCTTCCGACTTCAGGATCACCCCATCCGACAGAATCTTCAGGTGATTGGCCCTGAGCGTCGATCCCGTCGAGGTGATATCGACGATGATGTCCGCCTGGCCGGCGGCCGGCGCGCCTTCCGTTGCGCCGAGGCTTTCGACGATGCGGTAAAGCTGGATGCCGTGCTGGCTCGAAAAAAACCGCTGGGTGAGCCGCCAGTATTTCGTGGCGATTGCCAAACGGCGGCCGTGGCGGGCGCGAAAATCCGCCGCCACGTCGCCGAGGTCGGCCATGGTTTCGACGTCGAGCCAGATTTCCGGCACCGCGACGACCACATCCGCGTGGCCGAAGCCGAGGCGGGCGCAGAATTCCACCCGCCCGTCGGCGCCGGCCATGCCTTCGCGCACCAGGTCTTCGCCGGTGACGCCGAAATCGACGGCGCCGCTCGCAAGCTCGCGGGCGATCTCGGAGGCCGAGAGATAGGCGACCTCGACGCCTTCCATGCCCTCGATACGGCCGCGATAGGAACGGTCGTTGCCGACAGCGGAAATGGCAAGCCCGGCGCGCTCGAAGATCGCCGCTGTCTCTTCCTTGATACGGCCCTTGGAGGGCAGAGCGATGGTGATCGTGCTCATCTGGATGCCCTCGCAGCTTCAATCCGGTCGAGCCAGAGCGAGAAACCGACCGCCGGAATATGCTCCCTGGCGCCGAGCAGGGTCAGCAGCCGGTCGAAACGGCCGCCGCCGGCAAGCACCGCGGACGACCCCGCCTCGGTCACTTCGAAAACGAGGCCGGTATAATAGTCGAGCGGCCGGCCGAAGGCGGCGCGGTAGGTCATGGCGGAGAGATCGGCACCGGCATTGGCGAGTGCCGCCAGCCGGGCGTCGAAGCGGGAAACCGCCGTCCCGAGCTTCAGGCCGGCGGCATCGGCAAAACCGGCCAAGGCGGCAGGTGCTTCGGCGAGCGGCAATTGCAACGTTAGAAATTCGCGCAGCAGCAGCAGCGCCGTGCCGTCCAGCCGGGTTTCGGCCAGTTCCAGCTTCTCCTTGAGCCTTCTCGCGATCTCGGTTGGCGAACGGCTGGCATTGGTGGAATAACCGGTTTCCTGCATGGTGCGGTCGATGCGGGCGACGAGATCCGCCTCGTTGTCCGAAGCGATCAGTTCGGCGATCTGCGGATCAAGGCCGGTGACCGGCTGGGGCTTGGCGAGCCGCTCCAGCAGCGCTTCGAGATGGGCCATGTCGCCGAACGCGTGGATCAGTCGCCGCTGCCAGCCGAACGGCAGGCCGAGCGCCTTGACCACCGCCTCGAACACCGCCTGGTCGCCGAGCGTGAGCGCGAGCTTGCGGCCGGGCAACAGCGCTTTCAGGATGCCGGTGGCATCGCCGATGGCGCGGGCGTCGGAACTGGCGATATCCTTATTCCCGAGATCCTCGATGCCGGCCTGGTAGAATTCGTGGGAACCCTCGCGGCGCTGGCGAAACACTTCGCCGAGATAGGAATACCGTTTTGGCGTGCCGGTCGCCGTTTCGATGTGGCGCAGGCAGACGGGAATGGTGAATTCCGGCCGCAGGCAGAGATTGGCGCCGGTCTCGCTTTCGGTGAGGAAGATGCGGCGGCGCAGATCTTCGCCGGCCATGTCGAGGAAGGGCTCGGCCGGCTGGATGACCGGCGTGTTGACCCGCTCGGTGCGGCGGGCCGCGAATTCGGCGAGGAGGTCGGCGGAGAAGTCGGGCATGTCGATCAGGGGCATGGGATCGCTCCCACTGTGCCACGAAGCCCCCCTCTGCCCTGCCGGGCATCTCCCCCTCGGGTGGGGAGATTACAAGCGGCACGACCGTCGTTTCCAATGGGCGGCTGCGGGGAGGGAGACGTCAGATTGAAGGCGACGAGAGGGCCGCCAGCCGATCTCCCCCCTTGAGGGGGAGATGCCCGGCAGGGCAGAGGGGGGTAGAGCTCACGCATTGCCCGCCCTTTTCCGATCCTCCGCCTGAGCGGCGAGAATCTCCTTCACCTTGGCGACCAGATCCGCCTCGGGAACGGTTTCCTGCGCCACGCGCGCCTCGCGCCAGCTGGCATTGTCCTCGATCTCGCCGGAAAGGCGCTTGCCTTCGATCAGGTCCTTCAACTGCACGACGCCCTGCGCCCGCTCGTCGCCGCCCTGGATGATGGCGATCGGGCAGCCGCGGCGGTCGGCATATTTCAGCTGGTTGCCGAACTTCTTCCAGTTGCCCTGGTACATCTCGGCGCGGATGCCTTCGTTGCGCAGCGCCTGGGTGAAGCGCTGGTAACGGCCCATGCTCTCGACATCGCCATCCATGACGGTCACCAGAACCGGGGCGATCACCTCGTCCTGACCGAGCTTGCCGAGGTTCTTCAGCGCCGTCATCAGGCGCGAAACGCCGATCGAAAAACCCGTCGCCGGAACCGGCTGGCCCATGAAGCGCGACACAAGGCCATCATAACGCCCGCCGCCCCCGACCGAGCCAAAGACGACCTTTTCGCCCTTTTCGTTGGTGACGTCGAAGAGGAGTTCGGCTTCGAAGACCGGGCCGGTGTAATATTCGAGGCCGCGAACGCAGGAAAGGTCAATTTTTATACGGTCTGGACCATAGCCCGCAGACCGCACCAACCTGCTGATGTTAAAAAGATCAATCAGCGGAAGAAAATCAACAATGGCTCCGTCAACCGGGTCAGACATCAAAATCATCGTGGGCAAAAGCCAATCGAAATGGCCCGCCATGACTTCATCGTCATTGAAGATGGGCTTTCCGTTCTCCTGAAAGTCCGCGAAGAATTCACTTCGGGATTTTGGCCAGGATATTGTTTGCTGACCGATAGTTATTTGCAAGGGCTCATTAACTTGACTTATCACAACGGGCTGCGCGAAAAGTCTGAAAAAGGACCTGGCTTGTTCAGAGGATAAACCCACACCCTTCGTGAAATCGCCGCTCTCATCGCGGCGCCCCGATGTCAGAAGCTGAAATACGCCTTCCCATCCGAATTTATCAAATTTGTCCAAGCTTCTCAGGACATCTAACTTTTGGGCGTCATTTATTCCGCCCGCTTTGAGGAAGTTGTCCAATAAGGCTCGGCTATTGACCCGGATCACGTAATCCCCGCGCTTGATGCCAAGCGCTTCCATCGTATCGGCCATCATCATGCACATTTCGGCATCCGCCTGGACGCCCGGTGCGCCGACCGTATCGGCGTCGAACTGCATGAACTGGCGGAAACGGCCCGGGCCCGGCTTTTCGTTGCGGAAGACGTAACCGGCGCGATAGGTGCGGAACGGCAGCTGGATCTCGTTGAAATTTTCCGCGACATGGCGGGCGAGCGGCGCGGTCAGGTCGTAGCGCAGGCTCATCCACTGGTCGTCGTCGTCCTGCAGCGAGAACACGCCCTCGTTCGGGCGGTCGCTGTCGGGCAGGAATTTTCCAAGCGCATCGGTATATTCAAACAGCGGTGTCTCGACCGGGTCGAAACCGTAACGCTCGTAGACTTCGCGGATCTTCGCGGTCATCTCGTTGGTGGCATGGATATCGGCAGCGGAACGATCGACGAAGCCGCGCGGCAGGCGGGCTTTGAGTTTCTGCGGTTTCTTGCTCTTGTCGTTCATGATCGGAATTCCATTGCCAAAGGCCCCGGAGAGGCCGGATTTGTGTGCGGTTTCTTAGAGGATAGAGGCCTGAGCGGCAAGGGCGGCGGCTGGTGAAGACGCGGGCGCGATGCTATATATTATACCCCTGAAGGGGCAAAGGTCATGAGCAAACGCGTCGCCATTGAAATCCCGGAGGCAATGTATGGTTTGCTCAGCCGCTATGCGGATATCCATGGCTTCGATACCGATGCCTATGTCGCGCAAGTCCTGCATCGTCATCTGGAAGATCTGCATGACATTGCTGCAGCAGATCGTGCGATGGAAGAAATTCGAAATGGTAATTCCAGTACCTAAACGATGGAACAGCTTGAACGCGAGCTTGGATTAGAGAATTGAAAGCCGGCCACCGCAGCAAGGTCTATCGCTGATTCATGCTCACTGAAGCTCTCCAATACGCCGCGACCTCCCTGGTCACGCCGAAGCAATTCCGTCCCTTCATCCGGTCGTCCGTCAGCCTCTGGTCGCGGGCCGGGCGGTGCGGCAAGGATTGGGCAGCGCATGAGGAGAACTGCAAGACCTTCATTCGCGAGACGGTCGCTGGCATAAAGCAGCGGCGGACCTGCGTCGTGCTGGGTTCGGGCCTGCTGCGCGATGTGCCGATCGATGATCTCTCGGAAAAATTCGATACGGTGGTGCTGGTCGACCTCGTGCACCTGGCGAGCGTGCGGATGCGGCTGAAGGGGAAGCGGTTCCGAAATGTCCGGCTGATTTCGCGCGATCTCTCCGGGTTCGACGATGCGGTCACAGCCAAGGTTCCGGAGCCGCTGTCGTTCCTGCGGCAGGTGCCGTATCTCGATCTCGTCGTCTCGGCCAATATCCTGTCGCAGATCGGGGTGGGATCGAAACGCCGGCTGGAGGCCGAAAACACTCCCGCGCGTGAGGAAATCTTGCAGCGACTGGTCCGGGCGCATCTCGATGGCCTTGCCGCACTGCCCTGCAAAACGGCTCTGATCACCGACACCGCCTATCGCGTCGCCGATCGGGCAGGCCAGGTGCTGGAAGAGGCCGACCTGTTCTGCGGCGTGCCGGCGCCGGCTGCGAAACGGGCCTGGACCTGGCCGGTCGCGCCTTATGGCGAACTCAGCAAGGTGTATCAGGCGGTGCACGATGTCATCGCCTTGTGATGTCCGCGCGGTTGATTTCCGCGAAGACGACCGTAGATTCAGAACCATGTCACGTTCCGCCGCCATTTTGATGTTCTTTGCCTGGCTCCTTTACGGGGCCATGCCGGCGGTCGGCATGCCTTACATGCAGGCGGCGAGCCCAGCGGCCGTGCAGGATCATTCGCAGCATCACGACCATGGCAAGGCGACCGAAACGGCGAAGGCCGGGCATTCCCACAGGTCATCGCAGCCGCCCTGCCCGCATGGCGGCAAGACCTGCGTCACGCCCTTCTGCACCGCCTGCCTGACACTGCTGCCGGAACTGGCGATCGGCGGCGATGGCCGGTTCGCCCATGCCTACCCTTCGCCGGCCATCGAGCAGGCGCTCGCCTCTCCGGCAACGGCGCCGCTGACGCCGCCTCCCCGAGGCTGACGGAATGTCGGTTCACCTCATCATCAAAATTCTGTCGGACACGGAAAAGGAAACCCTATGTCTGCGAAAATCATTCTCATGACCGCTGTCCTCTCCACTCTCATGACCGGCTCGCTCGCCGCGCAGGAGATGAAGGGAATGGACCACTCCAAGATGGGCACGCCGACAAGCGGCAGCCCCTCCACCAAGGCATTCCAAGATGCGAATGCCAAAATGCACAAGGACATGGCGATCCAGTATTCCGGTGATACGGATGCGGATTTCGTGCGCAGCATGATCCCGCATCACCGGGGTGCAATCGACATGGCCAAGGTCGAACTTGCCCACGGCAAGGATCCGGAAATCCGCAAGCTGGCGCAAGCCGTCATCAAGGCGCAGGAGGCTGAAATCGCCGATATGCAATCCTGGTTGAAGGCGCACGGCAAGTAACAAGTCCTCATGCAGATCGGCGCCGGGCAGGCTTTCGTCTTGCCCGGCGCTTTCTTTTTCGCCATATCAGCGGGTGGAGGCAGATCCATGCGCCCGATTACCGCCATCGGCTTCGATGCCGACGATACGCTCTGGCAGAACGAACAATATTACCGGCTGACGGGGGAACACTTCGCCCGGCTGCTCGGCGAGTTCGCCGAAGGTGCGCAGATTGCCGAGCGGTTGCTCGAAGCGGAAAAGCGCAATCTTTCCCATTACGGCTTCGGCATCAAAGGATTCACCCTGTCGATGATCGAAACGGCGATCGAAATCACCAACGGCAAGGTGCCGACCAGGACGATCAGCGAGATCCTCGATATCGGCCGCGACCTTTTGCGCCATCCGGTCGAAACCCTGCCGCATGTGGAAGAGACGCTGGAGACCTTGAACGGCGAATATCTGCTGGTGCTGATCACCAAGGGGGACCTGTTCGACCAGGAGCGCAAGCTTGCGCAATCCGGCCTCGGCGATTTCTTCGATGCGGTCGAGATCGTCAGCGAGAAAAACGCCACCACCTATCGTCGCATCTTTTCCAAAGTGGCGGACGGGCCGGAACGGGCGATGATGGTCGGCAACTCGCTGAAATCAGATATCGTGCCGGCGATTGCGGCGGGAAGCTACGGCGTATTCGTTCCGCATGCGCTGACCTGGATCCTGGAGCACGTGGACGCGCCGACCACGGCGCCGCGCTTCCACCAGATCGAACATCTCGGCGAGTTGCCCTCGATCCTCCAGAAAATCACGGCCGCCTGAATTTCAATCTCAGTTCATCGACCTCGCGCTGGCAGAAACAGCCTTCGAGATGGTCGTTGACCATGCCCATGGCCTGCATGAAGGCGTAGACGGTAGTCGGGCCGACGAAGGTCCAGCCGCGTTTCTTCAGGGCCTTCGACAGTTGCACGGAAACCGGCGTGGTGGGATTGGCCCGGAGCGTGGCGAGGTCCATCACCGCCGGACGCAGATGCGAGCCAGGCTCGAAGCCCCAGAAGAATTTGGCGAGCGAACCGAACTCGCGCTTCAGGTCGATGGCGCGGGCGGCATTGTTGATGGTCGAGACGATCTTGCCGCGATGGCGGATGATGCCGGCATCGGCGAGGCAACGGGCGATGTCTTCCTCGCCGAACTGGGCGATTTTTTCGAAATCGAAACCGGCAAAGGCGGCGCGGAAATTCTCACGTTTCCTCAAGATCGTCAGCCAGGACAGGCCGGACTGGAACCCTTCGAGGCAGATCTTCTCGAACAGGCGGATATCGTCGGTCACCGGCCGGCCCCATTCCTCGTCGTGATAGTGCCGGTAGTCTTCGAGACCGCCATGCCATGCGCAACGCCCCTTGCCGTCTTCGCCGACGATGATGCCCGCCTTTTCCATTCCCGCTCCCTTGCTGCAAACCTTTTGGTTAACCGGTTTTGTGCCGGCTTTAACATTGGTCAACCATGTTTCAAAACCGGGCGGTAACCCTGCCAAAAGGTTTATAGGCCGGCCGGCTTTGAATGTTCCACCCGTTTACCATTCGCTTTCACCTCGCGGTCACCATGTTCGTCAACACCGACGCCAAATTATCCAAAAGTTTGAGGGCGTCCGGTCGGTGATTTGTAACGTGTGGATCCGATCATGAAAAAAAACCTTTTCCTGGCCTTCGGCCTTGCTGCCGCCTTTTCCAGTACCGCCGCGCTTGCCCAGGATCGCTATCGCGAGCGCCCGCCCGTGGTCGTCAGCCCCGATCTCGCCGCCCCATGGGTGATGCAGCTTGCAGGCCCGAACGGCCGCCCGGTCGTCTATACGCGCCAGGCTGCTCAGCCGCGCCCGGTCTACCAACAACGTGAAGCCTACCAGCAGCGCGAGCAGCAGCCGATGGTTCGCCGCGGCATCTTCGACCGCTCGCCGGCCCAACAGGTCGCGATGCGGCCGCAGCCGATCCGCGGCCAGATCGAACCGCAGTTCCTGCCGCAGACGGTCGCCTACGACAGCAAGGAAAAGGCCGGCACGATCGTCATCGATACCAATAACCGCTTCCTCTATCTGGTAATGGGCAATGGCCAGGCACGCCGTTACGGCGTCGGCGTCGGCAAACCAGGCTTCGAATGGGCCGGCGAGCACCGGGTGACCCGCAAGTCCGAATGGCCGGACTGGACGCCGCCGTCCGAAATGATCCAGCGCGAAGCCGTCAAGGGCCACTATCTGCCGGCCCGCATGGACGGCGGACCGGAAAACCCGCTCGGCGCCCGCGCCATGTATCTCGGCTCGACGCTCTACCGCATCCACGGCACCAACGCCCCCTGGACGATCGGCAGCGCGGTCTCTTCCGGCTGCATCCGCATGCGCAACGAAGATGTGACGGATCTTTACGAACGGGTGAATATCGGCACCAAGGTCATCGTCATGTAATGCCGGCAATTGCCGAAGGTGAGGCGGCGGAGACACAGTCCCGCCGCCTTTTTGCCATCACATGTTCTTTATTAGACCTGTCCCTGCTTGCTTTGATGCCCGAGTCGGCTAGTTTTTGCCGCTCAACACATCGGAGAGGATTTGGGAATGAGGACAGGCAAGACCCTTGCTATGGCCATGGGGATGGCTGGCGTGATCTTCTTTACCGCCGGGCATGCGAGCGCAATCAGCCCGGCAGCGCCGTTTATCGAACGCCCGGCAAGCGACGTGACGCTGGTCGCAATACCGCGGGAAGTGCCGGAAGAATTCAAGCGCCGCATGGTGCGCTTCTCTTCGACCGAAAAGCCCGGCACGATCATCATCGATACTAACAACAAGTTCCTCTATTATATCGAAGGCCCCAACCGGGCGACCCGCTACGGCATCGGCGTCGGGCGCGAAGGGTTCGGCTGGTCGGGCGTCGTCAATGTCGGCCGCAAGGCGGAATGGCCCTCCTGGACGCCGCCGGCCGAGATGCGCGTTCGTGAACGTCGCGCCGGCCGTATTCTGCCGGCCGTGCAGGAAGGCGGGATCGACAACCCGCTCGGCGCCCGCGCCATGTATCTCTACAAGGGCGGCCGCGACACGATCTTCCGCATCCACGGCACCAACCAGCCCTGGACGATCGGCCTCAACATGTCGTCCGGCTGCATCCGCATGATGAACAAGGATGTCGAGCATCTTTATTCGCGCGCCGACATCGGCACCAAGGTGATCGTCATCGGCCCCGGCAACCGGCAGGGGAAAGTCGATTTCGAAGATCGCGGGATCGACATTTTCGCCACTATTTTCGGCGGTTGAACCACCAAGCAAAGATCCGGAGAGCGGCGAAAGCCGCTCTTTTTCATGGGTTTAGGTTTCGTTAACCATAACTGGCTTAGCTTCGTCGGCGACTGGTGCAAAAAAAGCACAGACCGGCGATGCATCCGCCGCTAAACATTGAGTCATCAAAGAGCCAACGTCCCTCCCTGCAGGCTGATTCATGCGCAAAATTCTTTCTCTCGCCTTCGCATCCACGCTTCTCACCGCTGGTCTTGCTTATATTGCTCCGGCTCAAGCGGCCGACCTGACCCCGGCCAATCCCGCCTATGTCGCCCCCGTCAGCACCGGAGGATTTGAAGTCTCCGTTTACGGCGGCTACGAATTCGCGCCGCATTCCCATGTGGACGTGTCCGACGGACCGGATTTCGCAGCCGGCTGGGATACCAATCCTTTCCAGATGCCCCCCTACTGGGGTGTCCGCGGCACCTACTGGTTCGACGGCGGTGCCCTCTCGAACTGGGGCGTTTCGCTCGATTACACCCACGCCAAGGTTTATGCCGACGACGAAACGATGGCCAAGGCCGGCGGCTGGAGCGTCTTCGAATTTACCGACGGCCTCAACCTCCTGACGGTCAACGCGCTCTACAAGTTCCCGATCGAGGGCAGCCGGTGGACGCCTTATGTCGGCGCCGGTGTCGGTATCAACGTGCCGCACGTCGAAGTGACCCGCGCTTCCGGCCGCACGTTCGAATATCAGTTCGGCGGCGCGACGATCCAGGCCCAGGCCGGCGTGAAGTACCAGCTGACCGAAAAGTGGTCGATGTTTGCCGAATACAAGGGCAACTACTCGTTCGTGGATGTGGATATCGACAGCGGCGCTTCTCTGAAGACCAACATCCTGACGCACGCCATCAACCTTGGCGTCTCCTACAAGTTCTAAGGCTTCGGGCCTTTGACGAAAAAAGCCGGCGATTTCGCCGGCTTTTTTGTTGGGCCTTTTTATCTGGCCGGGATCTCTTCCGGCTTCGGTCCGCCATAGGCCCAGTCCAGAAGCTCCACCGTGTGCAGGATCGGGATTGTGGTGCCGGAGGCGATCTGGGTGATGCAGCCGATATTGCCGGTGGCGATCACGTCCGCCTTGGTGGCCTCGATATTCCTGACCTTGCGGGCCTTCAACTGCTCCGAGATTTCCGGCTGCAGGATATTGTAGGTGCCGGCCGAACCGCAGCAGAGATGCCCCTCCCCCGGGTCGCGGACGGTAAAGCCCGCCGCCTTCAGGAGGGCCTTGGGCGCCATGGTGATCTTCTGGCCATGCTGCATCGAACAGGCGGAGTGATAGGCGACATTGAGCCGCTTCGGCTCCAGCCTCGGCAGGTCGAGCGTCGACAGATATTCGGTAATGTCCCTGGCAAGGCTCGAAACCTTTGCCGCCTTGTCCGCATAGGCCGGATCAAGGCGAAGCATGTGGCCGTAGTCCTTGATCGTCGTGCCGCAGCCGGACGCGGTGATGATGATCGCGTCGAGCCCGCCACTGTCGATTTCGCGCGTCCAGACATCGACATTGCGGCGGGCAAAATCGAGCGCCTGCTCTTCACGGCCCATGTGGTGAACGAGCGCGCCACAGCAGCCCTCGCCCTCCGGCACCACGACTTCGACACCGAACCGGGCGAGAAGCCGCAGCGTGGCGTCGTTGATACCCGGATCAAGTACAGGCTGGGCGCAACCTGACAGGATCGCTACGCGGCCGCGCCTTTCTGCCTCAGGCGCACGAGTGCCGGGGTTTGCGGAATCGGAAACCTTGGCGGCGGATTTCGGCGCGAGATCCAGCATTGCTCCCAACGGCCTTAGCGCCGGAACCCGCTTCAGGAGCGGGGCGAAGGGTCGGCCGAGCCTTGCAAGGCCGAGCGCCGTGCGGAAGCGGGCGGGATAGGGCAGCACCGCGGCAAGCAGGTTGCGGATCAACCGGTCGACCAGCGGGCGCCGGTAGGTGTTCTCGATATGGATGCGGGCATGGTCGACCAGATGCATGTAGTCGACGCCGGACGGACAGGTGGTGACGCAGGCAAGACAGGAGAGACAGCGGTCGATATGGGTGACCACTTCCTCATCCGCCGGCCTGCCGTTTTCCAGCATGTCCTTGATCAGGTAGATACGGCCGCGCGGGCTGTCGAGCTCGTTGCCGAGCGTCACATAGGTGGGACAGGTGGCGGTGCAGAAGCCGCAATGGACGCAACGGCGAAGGATCTGCTCGGATTCGGCCACATGCGGGTCGGCAAGCTGAGCGAGGGTGAAGTTGGTTTGCATTTAGTGGATATCCCTCGCGGAAGCTGCGTGTCGATCGGTGGCACTGCGTCCTGAAGCACACCCCCCTCTGTCCTGCCGGACATCTCCCCCACAAGGGGGGAGATCGAATCGCGGCAATGTCTCGCCAATTTCGACAGCGGTGATGGAGGCGGTATCGGCGCGCCCAGCCGATCTCCCCCCTTGTGGGGGAGATGGCCGGCAGGCCAGAGGGGGGCGCCTGGGCACGACCGAAGACATATTCATCACCCCATCTTCCCCGGGCAAAAAATGCCCGCCGGGTCGAGTTTCTGTTTGACGCGGGCAGAAAGTGCCGCCACCGCGTCCGGCTGTGGCTCAAAAGCCTGCGTCCCCGCGCGCGCCGCATCCGACGCCCGCAGCAGCGTCGCATGCCCGCCGCCGAGAGCACGGATATAGCGGCGCACCAGTTCGGCTTCCGGATCGGCTTCCATGCGCATCCAGACCAACCCGCCCTGCCAGTCGTAGAAGGCATCGACGCCGGTTTCGAGCCGGAGGGCGGCGACGAGCTGGTGGCCCGCAGACGGGGCGATCGAGACGCGCCAGACGGGTTTCAGGGTTCCATCCGAATAGGGATAGACATCGCGGATCTGGCGCCAGAGCGTTTGGCTCTGTTCCGGGCCGAGCCGCGAGACAGGACCGAATGCCTCCATGACGGCAGCGAGCTTTTCGGCGCGCACGGAAACCGACGCCGCAAGGCCTTCAAGCCGCAGGACAGTCGCCTCGCCTTCCGGCAATCCACCGCCGAGGAAACGGAACCGGACGGTCTGCGGCAGGTGGGCGGCGCCCGATACTTCGACCGGCAGCGCCATCGCTGCCGCCATCGCCTTTGCGGCGGCCGCGTCGTCGAGCCCGGAGATGACGATGGTTTCCACCGTCTGCGGCACCGGCAACACCCGAAAAGTCACCTCGGTCAGAAAACCGAGCGTGCCGTGCGAGCCGGCCAGAAGCTTGACCAGGTCGAGGCCGGTGACGTTCTTCATCACCCGTCCGCCGGCGCGGATCGCTTCGCCCCGGCCATTGATGAAACGGATGCCGAGCAGGCTGTCGCGGGCAGCACCGGAGACGAAACGGCGCGGGCCGGAGACATTGGCCGCAAACACGCCGCCGATCGTCGGTTCGCCGAGCGTGCCCATGATGCCGCGATGGTCCATCGGCTCGAACGCCATCATCTGCCGGTTAGCGGCAAGCACCGCCTCGATCTCGGCGACCGGTGTGCCTGTCTTGACCGTCATCACCATTTCCGCCGGCTCGTAGTCGACAATTCCGGAAAGGCCGGTCGAGTTCATCATTTCGGCAGGCTCGGCGGAGTTGCCGAAACCGGCGCGGGTGTTGCCGCCGCACAGCGCAAGCTTCTTCCCGTCGCCGGCGGCATTGCGGATGATATAGGCGGCATCCGTTTCGGAATTCGGGATCAGCGTCATGCGGCGGGCCGTCCATCGAGCGGAAAGACCTTCGACGGGTTGAGGATCCAGCCTTCGTCGAAAGCGTAGCGCACCGCCATCTGCTGGTTGAGGTCAGCCTCCGAATACTGGTGGCGCATCAGGTCGCGTTTCTCGATGCCGACACCATGTTCGCCGGTCAGGCAGCCGCCGGCATCGACGCAGAGTTTCAGGATTTCGTTGCCCGCCTCCTCGGCCCTGGCCGCATCCTCGGGGTCGTTGGCGTTGAACAGGATCAGCGGATGCATGTTGCCGTCGCCGGCATGAAAGACGTTGGCGACCCTGAGCCCGAAACGATCGACGATCTCGGAGGTCTTGTTGAGCACATAGGAGAGCTTGCCGAGCGGCACCGTGCCATCCATGCAAATATAATCGGCGATGCGGCCCGTGGCGCCGAAGGCGGATTTGCGGCCTTTCCAGATCAGCGCCGCCTCGGTCGCCGACTGGCTTTCGCGCACGGTCTTGACGCCGTGGCGCCCGGCGATCTCGACGATCGCCTTCAGCATGGCGTCCATTTCGGCCTCGGAACCCTCGACTTCGACGATCAGCAGCGCTTCCACGTCGAGCGGATAACCCGCATGGGCGAACGCCTCGCAGATCTCGATCGCCGGCTTGTCCATGAATTCGATGGCAACTGGAATGATGCCGGAGCCGATGATATCGGCGACGCAGGCACCTGCGTGTTCGGACGTATCGAAGCCGAACAGGACCGGGCGGGCGCCTTCCGGCTTGGCGATCAGCCGGACCACGGCCTCGGTGACGATGCCGAGCTGGCCTTCCGAGCCGCAGACGAGGCCGAGCAGGTCGTAACCCGCCGCATCCAGATGTTTGCCGCCCAGTTCGATCACCGTGCCGTCAACCAGCACCATCTTCACGCCGAGCAGATTGTTGGTGGTGACGCCGTATTTCAGACAGTGGGCACCGCCGGAATTCATGCCGATATTGCCGCCAATCGTGCAGGCGAGCTGCGAGCTCGGGTCGGGCGCATAGAAAAACCCGTCGATGCCGACAGCTTCGGAAATGTTGAGGTTGGTGACGCCGGCTTGCACGGTGGCGGTGCGGTTGGCGTAGTCGACTTCCAGGATGCGCGACATCTTGGACAAGCCGAGCACGACCGCATCCTCCTGCGGGATGGCGCCGCCGGAAAGCGAGGTGCCGGCCCCGCGCGGCACGACGGGAATGCCATAACGATGACAGTATTTCATCACCGCGGCCACCTGCGCCGTGGTCTTCGGTAGAGCGACGGCAAGCGGCAGGCGGCGGTAGGAGACGAAGGCGTCGGTCTCGAACGGCACCAGTTCGCGTGCCTCATGGACCAGGCACTCGGGGGGCAAAAGCTCGGTCAGGTCGGCAATGATCGCCGCCCGGCGCGACAGCACCGCCTCGCGAGGCTTCAGAAAACTGATCGTATCGGCCACCGGCTCCTCCTAAAGACATTCAACTGGTATACTTTTTTTACCAGTGATACAAGAAGCCCGAACGCCCGGCTGGCATCACCCGATTGGAGACGGCAAAGTTGACGCATGAACTTTTCGCGCCGGTGCCGCATGGTCGAACTGCGGACGAGGTCATCCTGCAGATCGAGAGCCTGATTCTCAACGGCGTGCTGCGCGACGGCGACCGCCTGCCGGGCGAGCGCGAGCTGGCGCAGAGGTTCGACGTTTCCCGGCCGATCCTGCGGGAGGCGCTGAAAGAGCTGGAGGCGCGCGGGCTGCTCACCAGCCAGCATGGCGGCGGCACCTATGTCGCCGATATCGTCGGCCAGATCTTCTCGCCGCCGCTGGTCGCCCTGATCCGCCGGCACCAGCGGGCGGTTCACGACTATCTGGAATATCGTCGCCAGCTCGAAGGCATGACGGCGGAGCTTGCCGCCACCCGTGCGACGGACATCGACAAGCAACTCATCGAGCGCATCCTGGAGACGATGCGCGGTGCTCATCGGGACGGGCGTTTCGAAGACGAGCTGACATCCGACGTCGAATTCCACAATGCCATCGGCGATGCGGCGCATAACATCATTCTCATGCACACCCTGCGCGCCTGCTACCGGCTGCTCAGCGACGGGATCTTTTACAACCGCCGCATCATCTTCAATGTCGGCAGCGCCCATGATGCGGTGATGACGCAGCATGAGGCGATCGGCCAGGCGATACTGGACGGTGATCCTGCCAAAGCCCGAAGGGCTGCGGAAGACCATATCGACTTCATCTCCAAGGTCACCAACGAGGCCGAACGTACCGGCGAATGGAGCCGGGTCGCACAACTCAGGATGATGCAGACCAAAATTTGAGGCGGCTGCTGCGGATTGCCGGACGTCATGCACAGTTACAATTGAACACCTGTGCAAATTTCTATTGACGTGAAACCAAGTGGCCTCACAATGGTTATCGCATCCATGGTTGTTATCCACCGTGATTCTTCTCAAAAAAGCTGCCAGGGGTCGTTAATCCTCGCGCAAGCATTATATTAGTAAAATATCATCCTCTGGAGGACGAAACAGAAATTGGGCTTGATGGATCGGGTTACGAGCAATCTCAGGTTGATGCTGCAGCGGCCGCCGCGGCAGCAATATGCTGCGCTTTGCTACCGGATAAAAAAGAAGCCGGGACAACTCGAGGTTCTTGTTGCGACCAGCCGCGATACCGGCCGCTGGGTCGTGCCCAAGGGCTGGCCGATGACCGACAAGAAAGCTCACCAGGTCGCCGAACGCGAAGCGTTCGAGGAGGTTGGCGTCAAGGGCAAGGTGGAGAAGGAACCGCTCGGTTTCTATCACTACCGCAAGACCCTCGATAACGGCCTGAAGATCCCTGTGCGGGTGCAGGTCCACGCGCTCGAAGTGGAAGAATGCCTGAAAAGCTATCCGGAAAAAGGCTCTCGAACGCTGGAATGGGTTTCCTGTGAAGAGGCGGCGATGCGCGTCAATGAACCGGAACTGAAGATTCTCTTCCTGCAGTTCGCCGAACGAATGCAGCCGCGCGTTCCGCAGCTTGCAATCAAGGCTGCAAGTTAGGTGCTTTGAAGCATCTTCCCAATTCGGCAATATTGCCTTCGCCTGCGCTCGCTATTAAGCGATAGGTATTGATTTCTTCCCCGAGGCGGAGACGGCAGGCAAGTTCCGTTCTCGCGCCTCACTTTTCACCCAAGGATGGAGATATGGGCCAAAGAAGGCCGCGCCTGGCGAAGCCGACGCTCGACAAGGATTTGGAGAAATTCTCCTCCGTGGAGGAAGCCGCCCGACAGATGTCGCGCGGGCTTGCCGCACCGGGAACGGCGCTGCTGTTCATCATCCTCGTCGCCATCTTTGCAGCCGCCTACGTGACGGGCAAACCCGGCGCCGTCGTCGTCATCGCCGCCTCCGGCCTTGCCGCCTATATGGCGATGAACATCGGCGCCAACGACGTCACCAACAATATCGGCGCGGCCGTCGGCGCCCGTGCCATGACCATGGCCTTCGGTCTCGGACTTGCGGCCGTCTTCGAAGTGGCAGGTGCCGTGATCGCCGGCCGGGGCGTCGCCAACACGATCGCCAACGGCATCATGCAGGGCGGCATGATCACCAGCCCAGACGTGCTGATATGGGCGATGATGGCGGCACTCCTCTCGGCAGCGGTGCTGATCAACGTCGCGACATGGCTCGGCGCACCGATTTCCACCACTCATTCGATCGTCGGCGGAGTCATGGGGGCCGGGATCGCGGCCGCCGGAGTTTCCGCAGTGAGCTGGGGAACGATCGCCGGCATCACCGCGAGCTGGGTCTTTTCGCCGATCCTCGGCGCCGTCATCGCCGCCGCCTTCCTGTTCTTCGTCAAGGAAACCATCATCTACCGCGAGGACAAGATCGCCGCGGCGAAGAAATGGGTGCCGGTGCTGATAGGCGTGATGACCGGCGCCTTTGCAGGCTATCTGGCACTGCTCGGGCTGGGAGAACTGGTGGACGTCTCAACGCCGGTCGCGACGCTGATCGCCCTGTTGACGGGCCTCGGCGCCTGGCGCCTGCTGATCCCGGTGATCGCCCGGCAGGCCGAAGGGCTCGAAAACCGCAACCAGTCGCTTCGCACGCTCTTTCGCATTCCGCTCATCCTTTCCGCGGCGCTGCTCTCGTTCGCGCACGGTGCCAACGACGTTTCGAACGCCATCGGTCCGCTTGCCGCCATCGTTTCGGCAGCGCAAAGGGGTATTTCGGCCGGGGTGCACATTCCGCTTTGGGAACTGATCATCGGCGGCCTCGGCATCTCGCTCGGCCTGTTGCTTTACGGCCCGAAGCTGGTGCGGCTGGTCGGCGCCGAAATCACCAAGCTCAATCCGATGCGCGCCTATTGCGTCTCGCTGTCGACGGCACTGACCGTGATCGTCGCATCCTGGATCGGGCTGCCGGTCTCCTCGACCCATATTGCCGTCGGTGCGGTGTTCGGCGTCGGCTTCTTCCGCGAATGGTATACCCGCCATTCCCGCCGCCGCTTCGAATACATGCGGGTGCGGGCCGGCAAGGACCTCGATACCACTGAGCCTTTCGAGCGCAATGACGACGAGCTGAAACGGCGTTACCTGGTGCGGCGCTCGCATTTCCTGAGCATCATAGCCGCCTGGACGATCACGCTTCCGGCGGCCGCCGCCCTTGCGGCGCTGATCGCCACCGCTATGTTCGCGCTGTTCGTCTAAGCTTCGAGGTTTCCATGCGCGCCAATTTCCGAATGCAGAGGCTGTTCATCGAGGCGCCGCTCGGGACCGGTGCCCGTCATGAGGTGTCCTCGGAGCAGTTCAATTATCTCGCCAACGTGCTGAGGATGGAGGAAGGGACAGCGATCCTGCTCTTCAACGGCCGCGACGGCGAATGGAAGGCCAGGATCACCTATCCGACCCGAAAGAAGATCGTGCTGGAAGCAATCGAGGAAACCCGGCCGCAGCCGCCGGCCTCCGACCTGCATTATCTTTTCGCGCCGCTGAAGGTCGGCCGCCTCGACTATCTGGTGCAGAAGGCGGTCGAGATGGGTGCGGGGTTCATCCAGCCGGTGATGACCCAGCATGTACAGGGCAAGATCACCAGCATGGACCGGCTTCAGGCGAACGTGGTGGAGGCCGCCGAGCAGTGCGGCATTTTGTCGGTGCCGGAGGTCGCGCCGCCAAAGAAGCTCGGCGACCTGCTCGACACCTGGCCCCACGATCGGCGCATCATCTTCTGCGACGAAGGCGACGAGGGCCAGAACCCGCTGCCGATCCTTACGGCAATCAAAGAGACAAAGCTGGCGCTGTTGGTCGGGCCGGAAGGCGGATTTTCGGACGAGGAAAGGGAAAGGCTGCGTTCGCTTTCCTTCGTCACCGCGATACCGCTCGGGCCCCGGATATTAAGGGCGGATACGGCCGCGGTCGCAGCGCTCGCAGTCATCCAGGCAGCGGTCGGCGACTGGCGGTGACCCGCTTGACATGACGGCCTTGAAATTCTGAATCTATCTTGAAAGAAATTCACTTGCAGCGCACATCAATCCGGTCCAATCAGCCGGCTATCCGTCTAGATCAGGCATTCCGAGCAAGGTAATTTTCATGGCCCGCGATACGACCGACCAGACACCGCTGACCTCGGTGTCCGAGCTTTCCGCCTACCTGGCGCAGGGAGCTCGGCCGAAGCAAGATTTCCGCATCGGCACGGAGCATGAGAAATTCGCCTTTTTCCGGGCGGACAACAGTCCGGTTCCCTATTTCGGCGATGCCAGCATTTCCGCGCTGCTGAAAGGCATGGAAAAGAAGCTCGGCTGGGAGCCGATCATGGACGGCGAGAACATCATCGGGCTCGGCGAGCAATCCGGCATGGGCGCGATTTCCATCGAGCCCGGCGGCCAGTTCGAGCTTTCCGGCGCACCGGTCGAGAGCATCCACCAGACCTGTCGGGAATCCAACCAGCATCTCGCGGTTCTGCGCGAGATCGCCGAACCGATGGGCATTCGTTTTCTCGGTATCGGCGGCAGCCCGAAATGGACGCTCGCGGAAACCCCGCGCATGCCGAAATCCCGCTACGACATCATGACGCGCTACATGCCGAAGGTCGGCTCAAAAGGCCTCGACATGATGTACCGCACCTGCACGATCCAGGTGAACCTCGACTTCTCCTCGGAGGAGGACATGGCCGCCAAGATGCGCGTGTCTATGAAGCTGCAGTCGATCGCCACCGCGCTGTTTGCGTCCTCCCCGTTCACCGAAGGCAAGCCGAACGGGCTGGTCTCCTGGCGTGGCGATATCTGGCGCGACACCGACAACCAGCGTTCTGGCGTGCTGCCCTTCGTGTTCAGGCAGGATTTCGGTTTTGCCGACTATGTGGAATGGGCGCTCGACGCGCCGATGTATTTCGTCGTCCGCGACGGCAAGTATCACGACTGCACGCATGTCACCTTCCGCCAGTTCATGAATGGCGCGCTGAAAGGCGAGATCAAGGACTGGGAGCCGACCATGGGCGACTGGACCAACCACCTTTCCACCCTCTTCCCCGACGTCCGCCTGAAGCGTTTCCTCGAAATGCGCGGCGCCGACGGCGGCCCGTGGCGGCGGATCTGCGCGCTGCCGGCGTTCTGGGTCGGCCTGCTTTATGACGACACCGCCCTTGCCGATGCCGAGACGCTGACGGCCGACTGGACGGTCGAGGACGTCATCGCCATGCGCGATGCCGTGCCGGCGAAGGGCCTGAAGGCTGAAATCAAGGGCAAGTCGGTGCTCGACGTCGCCCGCGAGGCGGTGGCGATCTCCAAGGCGGGTTTGAAGGCGCGGGCGCGGCTGAACGGCGAAGGCCAGGACGAAAGCATCTTCCTGCAACCGCTTGACGAAGTGCTTGCCAAGAAGACGACCATGGCAGACGACCTGCTGTCTCTCTATCACGGCCGCTGGCACGGCTCGGTCGAGCCGGTGTTCGAGGAATACCAATACTGACCAGATTGAGATCGGTTCTAAAAACCGGTTTCCGTTCAGCACTTTCCGGATATAGTGGTGCATCACCCGAACCGGAAAGGATTCTCTCCATGCTGCCACTGTTCGACATGATGCTCAGAGCTCAGGACGGCGCAGGCATGGAGGCGATCGCCAAGCAGTTCAACCTGGCTCAGGAACAGGCTACCCAGGCAATGGCGGCGCTGATGCCCGCCTTTTCCTCGGGGTTCAAGCGCACCAGCGCCAATCCTTACGACCTCACCTCGCTGATGAGCAGCATGGTGTCCGGCGCCTATGCGAAATATTTCGAGGACCTGACCAAGGCCTTCACGCCGCAGGGCACGATGGACGGCAATGCCGTACTCGAAAAGCTGTTCGGCTCCAAGGAAGTTTCCCGCGCGATCGCGGCCCAGGCCGAGCAGCTCACAGGGATCGGCCAGGAAGTCTTCAAGAAGATGATGCCGGCCATGGCCGACACTCTGATGGGCGGGCTGTTCAAGCAGATGAGCGGACAGCTGACCGGCGCCAACGAAGCGTTCGCCGCCTCGCCGATGGGACAGATGCAGCAGCAATGGCTGGAAAGCATGGGGTTGCAGCCGAAGGCGAAGCCGCAGTCAGCGGCCAATCCCTTCGACAATCCCTTTGCCCAGGCGATGCGTTCCATGTGGGGGCTCGACAAGCCGGAACAACCGCAGCCTTCAACCGGCAACCCGTTCGCCGACAATCCGTTTGCCAAGGCTTTCCAGGACATGATGGGCGGCGCCTTCTCGAGCCCGAGCAGCACGGCCGCCCCTGCACCGGAAAAGCCCAAGGACGCACCCGCGGCCGAGGCCAATCCCTATCGCGACGTGCTGAACAACATGTTCGACAGCGGGCTTGAAGTGCAGAAGAGCTACCAGAAGAACATGGAAGCGATCTTCGACACCTATCTGCGCAATGGCACAGGCGCCAATGCCGAGCCGGCGGCGACGCCTGCCGCTCCGAAGCCTTCCAAATAAAAAAAGCCCGGCACGGATCGACCGGCCGGGCAAGCAGCAGGGCTATTGGCTATCACCCTGCGGGGAAAAGGTCAGGCAAGATCAGCGATTGGCCGGTCTTGCAAAGCGATGCCGCGCACGCTCACGAGCGGAGCGCGACAGGAGCAGAGACGGATCGTCCAGCACGCCGGACTGATTGAGCGCCATCACCACATCATGCCGTGTGATGCCGATATCGTTGAGCTGGCGGTCGTCGAGATCATGGAGGCGATTGCTCGCCAAACGATTGCGAAAGGCACGCCACACGGATTTCGTTCGCAGCATCACGACAGCCAGACGGCCTTGCGTGCCGCGCTCCTCGTGAACCAGATCGAGTTCAGTTCCGCAGTCGGTCGTGCTCATTGGTCTATCCTTTCGCAGGCACGAGAAAGGCCGTCCCTTCCGTGGAGGTCCGACGGAAGGGCTGCCCGGGTGGGCGCTCAGGGAAGAAGCACCCTTCGATTTTGATTTGCGATCCCCTTATCGCGGAAAACCTATTGATCAGTCCAACGAATGTTTCTAATGATTAGCATCAACCTCTCTGATGGGTCACTCTCATGTCCGCTCCGCTTGATATCGACCAGCTGCATACCTTCATTTCCATCGTCGACACCGGCAGTTTCACCAGGGCTGCCGATCGAGTGTTCAAGACCCAGTCTGCAGTTTCGATGCAGATGCGTCGGCTCGAAGAACGGATCGGCAAGCAGCTGTTTGCCAAGGACGGCCGCGGCAACCGGCTGACGGCCGAGGGTGAGAAGCTCCTGAACTATGCGCGGCGCATCATTCGCCTCAATAACGAGGCGATCGCTGCCTTCGACGACAACCGTCTCGAAGGCACGCTCCGCATCGGCACACCGGACGACTATGCCGACCGCTACATGCCCGAGATCATCGGCCGTTTTGCCAAGACGCATCCGAATGTCGAACTCTATATCGTCTGTGAGCCCTCGGTCAGCCTTGCCGAGAAGATGGCGCGTGGTGAACTCGACATTGCGCTCGTCACCCATAACCCGCGCCAGCGGATTTCCGACGTGGTGCGCACGGAGCCGCTCTGCTGGGTCGGATCAGCCAACCATCCGCTGAAGGACGACGCGCCGGTGCCGCTCGCGGTCGGTCGCCGCGATTGCCTGTGGCGCCAACTCGCCTGTTCGGCGCTCGATGCGGACGGACGCGAATACCAGGTCCTGTTCACGAGCTGGTCTTCGACCGTCGTCGCAGCCGCGGTGCTTGCCGGCATGGCCGTCTCGGTGCTGCCGGAATCGGCGCTCAGGACCGGCATGAAGGTGCTGGCCGCAGCCGACGGCTTCCCGCCGCTTCCGCCGGTGCAGATCGGCATCATGAAACGGCCGGGGCTTTCGCCATCGCTGATGAATGCCATCACCGACCACATCACCGCCTGTCTCGACAACATCTCGCCGGCGGTCATTCCGGACGATCTCGACGGAGAGGCCAAAACGTTCCAGCGCATGCCGCGGGCCCGGGCCGTACAGGTGATGCCGGGGTGGTAAGGGTCACGAGTTCGGCCTTGCCTTCCCGTCACCGGTCGCGCTAAATCGCCCTGTTCTCAGGGCGGGGCGAAACTCCCCACCGGCGGTAGGCGGCGCGAGCCGTGAGCCCGCGAGCGCCTTCCGATGGAAGGGTCAGCAGATCAGGTGCGATGCCTGAGCCGACGGTCACAGTCCGGATGAAAGAGAACGGACGTGCAGCACCCGCATCCCGCGGGTGCTACGGACGTGCGTGATCGCCTTGGGTGCCGTGTCGTAACCTGAAGGAGATTCCATGACACACACCCGCTTCGCTTTCGTCAAAGCAAACTGGCATTCCGAGATTGTCGATAAGGCTCTCGAAGGCTTCCTCGAGCTCATGCCGAGCGAAAACGTCGATATCTTCGACGTGCCCGGCGCCTTCGAGCTACCGCTCATGTCGCGCGATCTGGCGGCGACCGGAAGATATGCCGCGGTCGTGGCCGCAGCGCTGGTCGTCGACGGCGGCATCTATCGGCACGATTTCGTGGCTTCGGCGGTGGTCGATGGATTGATGCGCGCCGGCCTCGATACGGGAGTACCGGTCCTGTCGGTGTCGCTGACGCCACATCATTTCCAGGAGACCGCGCACCACAAATCGATATTCAGCGCGCATTTCGTCGAGAAGGGACGCGAGGCCGCCCGGGCGGCCCAGATGATCGTCGATACGCGGCAACGCATCGCCGCCTGACGCATAGGCGCCAAAAACAAAAGCCGGGGCTGGACCCCGGCTTCCCTATTTATTGCAACGTTTATTGCAACGCCCAGGCGCGAGCACCGCCGGCTTGCGGACCTGCGACCGGATTACGCCAGATTCCTCTTGAAGAACGCCACCGAGCGGCTCCAGGCAAGATCGGCGGCCGCCTTGTCGTAGCGGGCGGACGACGTATCGTTGTTGAAGGCGTGGTTGGCGCCGTCATAGACGAAGATCTCGAAGGTCTTGCCGTTCTTTTCGAGCGCTGCCCTGAAGGCCGGGATGCCGGCATTGATGCGCTCGTCGAGCCCGCCGTAATGCAGCATCAGCGGCGCCTTGATGGTGGGCACGTCCTCAGCCTTCGGTTGGGCACCGTAATAGGCGACGCCGGCGCTGAGGCTGGGTGACTTCACGGCCAGATTGTTAACCGCACCGCCGCCCCAGCAGAAGCCAATCGCACCGACCTTGCCGTTCGCGCCGCTAATGCCGGCGAGATAGGCGCGGCTTGCCTCGCCGTTGGCCGAAACGTCGTCGGGCTTCAGCGAGGAGAACATCTGCCGGGCCTGTTCTTCATCCGCCGGCGTACCGCCCTGGGGCGCCAGGAAGTCGACTGCGAGCGCATTGAAACCCTCCAACGCCATGCGGCGGGCAACGTCCTTGATATGGGCGTTGAGCCCGCGGTTCTCGTGGATGACGAGGACGCCGCCGCGCGTGCCGGAGGCATTCTTGGGTTTTACGAGATAACCCTTCATCGTCGCGCCGCCGGCGCCCGGATATGTAACGTCCTCCGTGGTCAGCCGGTCGTCATTGGCGGCAATGATATCGGCCTTGGCAGAACTGACGCCGATCAGGGGCGCAATCGCCGCGGCAGCTGCACCGGAGCCCGCAAGCTGAGTCAGCTTCTCCATGAAGCGACGGCGGTCCAAAGTCAGGTGCGTGTATTCGTCATAGGCGTCGATCATCGCCTGAGTGATCTTCGGGGTCTCGTTGTCCATGACTATTCCTCCGTAGCGGACTGTATGACGAAGAAATCTACAACGAGGAGCTTTCACTTGCAGATGAAACACTGAGTGATCCAAGTGTTGGATATTACACTTGTTCGTGAGCTCGTTTTGAGCGGACGAGCCCGCCGGGATTGTGACGGGCTCATCCGATGGCTCGGCAGATCGCGGCGGTGCGGCCGTTCATTCTCGCCTCGCCCGCCTGTCTCGATAAACATGGCGAACGCTGGCCAGGCTAAAGCGTCCTAGTTCAGAGCCAGCCAGACCGCGAGCCAGACCCACATCGCCATCACCGCAAAAAAGCCAGCCATGAAGAGCGGGCGGCGATAACGCAGCCGGTTGCTGGTGAGGTGGACGTAGGAATGCGCATATCGGGACAGGACGAAGATCCAGGCAAGAGCGACCGTGCCGCCATTGTCTGCAGTCGAGACGTACAGCACGAGGCAGGCGGCGTAGAACAGGACCGGCAGTTCGAACTGATTCTTGAGGTTGTTGTGGACGGCCAGGCTTTCCGGTGGCTCCCTATGGTTCTCACGGAATTCACCGGCTTCGACACTGCCTGCCCGGACGGCCAGATACCGCTTCCTCGACAGCAGCCAGTAGAGAAAGAAGACCAGCGCGGCATGCGCGATCATTGGCCAAAGCGTCGCATCAGTGGAAAGCATCGGTTCTCCTCATTTTCATCGGGGGAACCAGATAACGCGGGCTCTCCTGTACGCAAATGGCGCCGGTTGACCGGCGCCATGTAATCTCATCCATAGCTGCGGGTCATTGCGGGGTCAGGTTCTCGGTGCCGGAACCATCCTTGCCGGAAATGGTCCAGGCGCCTTCCAGCGATCCGTCGTCATTGACCTTGTAGACGACGAGGCCGACCGCCTTGCCGAGCACATAACCGGCAGCGAAGGAATCGCCATAAAGCATGCAGATCCCGCTCGACGTGGAGGAACCGGTCTTCCACTCGATCGAGCAGGTCGTTTCGCTGGTCAGCGCGATCTTCGCGGTTCCCTTGTAGGTGGAACCATCGAGGTTCGTGCCCTCGACCTTATACGTACCTGCGCGAACGGTTTGCGCCTGCGCAGGCGTCACGAATGCTGCGCCCAAGAGGAGCGCGCAAGCCAGAAACTTCTTCATGTTTACCCCCGAAAAATTCTCCCGTCGGCACAATCACCAACGTTCGTTATCTAGCAGGGAATCACGAAAGAAATAAGCGCCCGGGCCATCGCGACAGGGCATCGCGACCGGCATCCAACTGACTTTCTTGAAACACCGGGGGGAAGGGGCAATAACCCCTTTCCCCCGACGGATGTCAGGCCCCGGAGCCCGGATAGTTGGGGCTCTCGCGGGTGATCGTCACGTCATGCGCATGGCTTTCGCGCAGGCCCGCGCCGGAGATACGCACGAAAGTGGCGCGCTCCTGGAATTCCTTGAGATTGGCGCCGCCGACATAACCCATGGCCGCCTTCAGGCCGCCGCCGAGCTGGTGCAGCACGCCCGAGACCGGGCCCTTGTAGGGGACCTGGCCTTCGATGCCTTCGGGAACGAGTTTCAGCGTGTCGCGCACTTCCGCCTGGAAGTAACGGTCGGCGGAACCGCGGGCCATGGCACCCACCGAGCCCATGCCGCGATAGGCTTTGAACGAGCGGCCCTGGTAGAGATAAACTTCGCCCGGGCTTTCGTCGGTGCCGGCCAGCAGCGAGCCGATCATCACGGCGGACGCACCGGCGGCGATCGCCTTGGCAAGGTCGCCCGAGAACTTGATGCCGCCATCGGCGATGACCGGGATGTTCTGCGCCCGTGCCGCTTCGACGGCCGACATGATCGCCGCGAGCTGCGGAACGCCGACGCCGGCGACGATACGGGTGGTGCAGATCGAGCCCGGGCCGATGCCGACCTTGACGGCATCCGCGCCGGCATCGATCAGCGCCTTGGTGCCGTCGGAGGTCGCGACATTGCCGGCCATGACGCGTACGTGGTTGGAGATGCGCTTGACGTTGGTAACGGCGTCAAGCACGCGCTGCGAATGGCCATGGGCCGTATCGACGACCAGAAGATCGACGCCGGCCTCGATGAGACGTTCGGCGCGCTCGAAACCATCGTCGCCGACGCTGATCGCGGCTGCGGCCCGAAGGCGCCCTTGCGCATCCTTGGAGGCATTTGGGTTGAGCTGCGACTTTTCGATGTCCTTGACGGTGATGAGACCGACGCAACGGCCTTCGCCATCCACCACAAGCAGCTTCTCGATGCGGTGCTTGTGCAGCAGACGCTTGGCCTCGGTCTGGTCGACGCTGCTTTCCTTGACCGTGATCAGGTTCTCACGGGTCATCAGCTCGTAGATCTTCTGAGCCGGATCGGAGGCGAACCGCACGTCGCGGTTGGTGAGAATGCCGACCAGCCGGCCCGGAACGTGGCCGCCGCCGTTTTCGACCACCGGAATGCCGGAAATGCTGTAGGACTTCATCAGCGACAGCGCGTCGGCCAGCGTCGCATCCGGACCGATCGTCACCGGGTTGACGACCATGCCGCTTTCGAATTTCTTGACCTGGCGGACCTGTTCGGCCTGTTCGATCGGGGTCAGGTTGCGGTGGATGACGCCGATGCCGCCTGCCTGTGCCATGGCGATGGCCAGCCGGCTTTCCGTCACCGTATCCATGGCCGAGGAGATGATCGGCAGGTTGAGTTCGATATCCTGGGCGATGGTGGTGGCGATATTGGTCTGGCCCGGCATGACTTCGGAATGGCCGGGCTGCAGGAGCACGTCGTCGAAGGTAAGCGCATCTGCGCCGGTTGCGGTTTCAATGATGCGTGCCATTGCCAAATTCCTTCGATCTAGAAAATGCGGGATGCGCTCAGGAACGACTCTATACGTCCCGACGCTCCGGCAACAATTGCTTGGAAGTTGGCGAGGGCTGGTAACACGTTCATGACAAGAAGGGAATAGCAAAAACCCGAGAGGTGTTTCTCCCGGGTTTTGATCGCTTTCCAGCACAATCAGATGTCGAACTGGTAACTCTTCGGCACGAAACGGTAGCCGGTCCCCTGCTTTTCGACGAAACCGACCGCCGGGAACGGCATGTGATAACCAAGGAAGGCGACCTTTTCCGCGGCGATCATGTCGAAGACCTTCTTGCGGGTGGCCGCTCCCTGCGCCTTGTCCATGTCGAAACGCACTTCCCATTCGGGCCGCTGCAGCGACAGGACGTAGTGGTTGGCCGTATCGGCGGTCAAAACCAGACGCTTGCCCTGCGACTCGATATTGAAGATCAGCATGCCCGGCGTATGGCCCGGCGCGAGCATCGCGGTAATGCCGGACGTCACCTCTCCGCCGTCTTTCAGGAAGGCCATCCTTTCGGCAAGCGGCTTTACGTTGGCGAGCACGCTCTTCTGATTGCCCTCTGCCGGCGTGCCGGCGCGGGCGCTATCGGTCCAGAAGTCGTATTCCACCTGGCCTGCGACATAACGCGCCTTCGGGAAGGCAGGCCTGCCGTCTTCCATGATGCCGCCGATGTGGTCGCCATGCATGTGGGTGATGACGATGATCGAGATATCTTCCGGCATGTAGCCGGCGGCGGCAAGCCCCTCGACCAGGCGTCCAGCCCCCTGGGCATGAGCCGCCTTGCCGAGACCCGTATCGAACAGGATGACATCGCTGCCGGTATCAATGAGCGTCGGGGAGAAGCTGTTGACGAACTGGTCCGTGGGCAGAAAATTCTGGCTCAGCAGCGTTGCAAGCGCTTCGGCTGGCTGATTGAGGCCGAAGGTTTCACCGGGAGCGCCGGAAGGACGAGCGCCGTCCTTCACCACCAGAACCTGAAATCCGCCGAGCTTGAATTTATGAATGTCCGGCGGGATGACGCGATCGATTGCCAACTGCTGCTTCTCCTGGGCAAAAACCTCAGCATTGATGATTGCCGGAGCGGCGAGGATGCCCAGACCGGCCGTGCCGATGAGGGTGCGCCGTCCGATACCTGAATTCGCCATGATTTAACTGCCTCCTGGAATTGCCGCCAGACCCCTGGGTCCGATACGCAGGGAACATAACCGCGGCTCACGATGAGAAAATCCGATCTCACGCAGACGTGACCCAAAACGTGAAATGGTGAGATTCTCCAATTGGCAGACCGGATCAACAGGTCTATGGACTGCCCTTAATCCCCGCCCGTCGCAGGCCCCCTCATGAACCGCATCGTTCCCCTCATTCTCGCCGTCGCCCTTTTCATGGAGCAGATGGACTCCACCGTCATTGCAACGGCACTTCCGGCGATTGCCGCGGACCTGAATGTCGGTCCGATCACGCTCAAACTGGCTCTGACTTCCTACATGGTGGCGCTCGCCATGTTCATCCCGATCAGCGGCTGGATGGCGGACCGCTTCGGCGCCAAGCGGATATTCCGTGTCGCGATCATGGTTTTTGTCGTCGGCTCGATCTGCTGCGCGTTCTCGTCCGATCTCTTCCAGTTCGTGCTGTCGCGCTTCCTGCAGGGCATGGGCGGGGCGATGATGACGCCGGTTGCGCGCCTGGTTCTATTGCGTACCACGAAGCGCAGCGAGCTCGTCTCGGCCATGGCGCTGCTTACCATTCCGGCGCTGGTCGGGCCCCTCACCGGGCCGCCGATCGGCGGTTTCATCACCACCTATTTCACCTGGCACTGGATCTTCCTGATCAACGTGCCGGTCGGTGTGCTCGGCATCTATCTCTCGACGATCTTCCTGCCGGACATAGAGGCCACCAATCCGCCTTCGATCGACTGGCGAGGATTTTTCCTCACCTCGGTTACCGCCGCCGGTACGGTCTTCGGGCTTTCGGTCATCGGCCTTCCGGCATTGCCGCCGGCCATCGGCATTACCGCGACGGCGCTCGGGCTTGCGGCCGGCGTCGCCTATGTCGTCCATGCGCGCAGCCACCCCGCCCCGATCCTCAACCTCAGGCTCTTCAAGGACGACGCATTCCGGGCCGCGAGCAGCAGCGGCACGCTGTTCCGCATCTCGACCGGCGCCATTCCATTCCTGATGCCGCTGATGCTGCAGCTCGGTTTCGGCCTCAACCCGTTCCAGTCAGGCCTCATCACGTTTGCGGGCGCGCTCGGCGCGCTGATCGTGAAGTTCGCAGCCCGCCGCGTCTTTGCAATGACCGGTTTCAAGATGACGCTGATCGTTTCGGGCCTACTCGGGGCGGCGACCACGGCGGCAAACGGTTTTTTCACGCCGGAGACGTCGCACGCGCTGATCATCGCCTTCCTGCTGATGTCGGGCGTCTGCCGTTCGTTCTTCTTCACCGGCTCGAACGCACTCAGCTATTCCGAGATCAGAGACGAGCAGGCGAGCCAGGCGACCTCGATCGCCTCCGTCCTGCAGCAGATCAGCATGGCGCTCGGCGTCGCCTTTGCGGCCTTCATCCTCGAAGCGTCGGCGGCGGTCACCGGCACGCATCTGCAGCTCTCGGACTTCCACCTGGCATTCTTCCTGGTGGCGGCTCTTTCGCTGCTCGCCGTCCTGCCGCTGCTGAGGCTGGACCCGGCGACGGGCTCCGCCGTCTCCGGCCACCGGGCCGGCAGGATCCAGCCGGAAGCCGGCGAATAATCAGGCCCGATCGTCCAGGTCGGCGTCTTCGGCCTCGGCGTATTCGATGTCCGCATCCTCCATCCCGGTCTCCTCCATCTCGGTTCCCGGGACAGTCTCGCCGGCCCTGCGGCCCTTGAAATGCTTGGCGAGCAGGAACATCTCGACCGATTCCTGGCGCGACGCACCCGGCTTCACGTGGATGACCTGCTTGAAATTCTGCTTCAGCATGTTGAGCAGGTCGCGTTCGGTGCCGCCCTGGAAGGTCTTGGCGAGGAAATGGCCACCCTCGCCGAGCACCTCGACGGCGAAATGCGCCGCCACCTCGCACAGATGCATGGTGCGCAGGTGATCGGTCTTCTGGTGGCCGGTGGTCGGCGCCGCCATGTCCGAAATGACCAGGTCCGGTGTGCCGCCGATCGCTTCCATCAACAGGCGCGGCGCTTCCGGATCGAGAAAGTCGAGCTGCAGGATCTTGACGCCGGCGAGCGGCGCCATTTCCAGAAAATCGATCGCTGCGACGCGGATATCATCATCGGTCGAACCGGTGACATTGGCGGCGATCTGCGACCAGCTTCCCGGCGCAGCACCCAGATCGATAATCCGGCGGGCGCCTTTGAGGATCTGGTGCTTCTCGTCGATCTCCAGAAGCTTGAAGGCCGCGCGGGCGCGATATCCTTCGAGCTTGGCGCGCTGGACATAAGGGTCGTTGATATGACGCTCGAGCCAGCGCCGCGACGACGCCTTGAGCTTGCCCTTCTTGACCTTCTGGCCGAGCTTGCGGCCGGTGCGATTGCCGCTACCGGGGGATTTGGAGGGTGGTTTCGTCATCGCCTTGCTCCAGCCTCATCCTGTCCGCCGGCACCCGGATTGCCCGCCTGGTTACCCCCTGGGCGGCGCGGCCGCACTCGGCGCCACACGCCGTCATCGGCCATCATGTCCGTCAACAGGCCCTCGCGCAGGCCTCGGTCGGCCACCCGCATGCGCTGG
>NZ_JALBGW010000045.1:0-32232 GCF_023006485.1 Neorhizobium sp. BETTINA12A | reverse complement strand
ATCGCTATTTTGCCTTCGGCAAAAAGCTTATAACGCGGGGTGGAGCAGCCCGGTAGCTCGTCAGGCTCATAACCTGAAGGCCGCAGGTTCAAATCCTGCCCCCGCAACCAAATTCCCCAAACTCCCGTAGCAATCGCTCCGGGAGTTTTTTTGTTGTCGATGGATATTGTACCGTTCCCAACCAGCCCTCGTCCTCCACGAGAAAACCCAGGACTCTCCGAATTCCCGGAGGAAACTTGCTTCCCAGGTCACCTGCAATCGTAGCCTCCGTCGGACGCTCTCGGCTCACGCTTGAGGCTTGCCACCGTCTTCCAAGGCGGCCATGGCAATGGCCTGCCTGCGGGCGTCGCGGTAGCGGGAAATAGGCCCCTCAGGGCCAGCCGGCGCGTAGTCCACGGCTGATTGATCGGCAACGCCCGAGAAGGCGTGTCTGATGACCGGTACAATTGCAACATGCCACCATTCGGCCGCTTTCCCCAGATCGAGAGCGCAGCCACGCCACACACGCCAAAAAATGCATTCGCGGACTCCCACCCGAGCAGAGCGGTCGATCCCGTAACGGACTTCGCAGTTAAAATGTTATTGCTCTTGCCGGGCGTTAAGGCGCGATTGGCAATCGGATGTCCAATAGCCTTTGCTGGCAGCAACCATAGCATGACGGATACTTCACTTGAGCCAAAGAATTTCAGATTTTGACGTTGGCCTCCTCGTTACATTGGAAGCGCTTTTGGCAGAAAAGAACGTGACGCACGCGGCGGCGCGGCTGAACATAACGCAATCGGCATTATCCGCCCGACTGACGCGCTTACGACAGCTTCTGAACGATCCGCTTTTCATTCCGGCAGCGTCCGGTCGTGGAATGGTCGCGACGCCACATGCCTCTGCGCTGGAGCCGGAGCTTGCCCGGCTGCTCGAAAGATTTAATGATTTCGTCAACACCGCTCATTCGTTTGATCCGGCCACCACCAAAAGGATTTTTCGGATAGCGGCGACAGACAACCCGGCCGCCATCTTGGCCCCGGATCTCATTCCGGTACTGCAAGCGAAAGCGCCATTCGCGAAAATTGCATTCACCTTGCCGAACAAGGCGCGGATCGCGGAGCACCTGGAGAAAGGAGATATCGACCTTTTCGTGGGAGCAGCGGAGGATGCGGCAGAAGAATTGATCGGGCAGACACTTTTCCAGGAAGAATTTGTAACCGCGCAGCGGCGCGGACATCCGCGCGGAAATAAGCCATTGACGATGGAAGAGTTCTGCGACGCCGACCACCTGCTGATTTCGACCAGCGGCGGCCATTTCGCCGGAATGATCGATGACGCTCTGGCCGAAATGGGGCGGGAACGTCGGGTCTCGGTATCGATTCAGAGCTACGGGCTTGCGCCTTTGGTGCTGGCTAACACGGATTGCATTTGTACTTTGCCAAAGCGCTTCCTGGAGAGATTCGAGGATACCCTCGACCTTTTCCCGCCGCCCCTTCCGATATCGACATTCAGTATGAATCTATTCTGGCATCCCAGGGTTCGAACGGACCCGGCACATATGTGGTTCCGCAAACTCGTCTTGTTGACCGCCAAGGCCACAACGGCGGAGTAGACGGGCCAAAGCGCCGCTCCGGCCCATTGAAATGTCAAAATTTCTGCAGCGTGAAGTCGCTCACCTTATCGGCCTTCGGATTGAAGAGGGTGTCGAGCCGCGAGTTTAGCACCCAGACGGCATTCCCGACCTTGGTCGGGGCAGTTGGCATGGATTGAACGCTCTTCACTTCGCGAGCGACTTTGGCCGTCTTCCAGTCGTCAGTCGACACCAGCTCAATCGTCTTATCGATCCCAAGGTTGACGGCCACATAAAGACGCTCACCATCCGGGAGGCTGAACCCGTCCGCGCCCTTCAGCGATCCTGCAAGTTCGACCCGTCGGATATCTGTCGGATTCGAAATCGTCACCTTGAACAGGTCACCGGAATTGTATTTTCCGACAAGAAGATAGCCGCCCTTATGGTAGGCGATGCCGTTGAGGTTGAAACCTTCTGCATCTTTAAACAACGGGCTCTGCGCAAAGATGCTCGTTTTGCCGGTGGTATCGATCTTGTAGATGACCGGAGCGAAGCTGTCCGTGACATAGGCATTGCCTTCATCGTCGAGCGCCAGGTCGTTCGCGAAGTGTGGTCCCTCGGTCAAGGGGCCGAGGTCGTAATATGCCAGGCGCTTGCCGGTGATTGCATCGTATTTGGCGATTCCCGCGAGCGTGCCTTGGGTCGCAGCGGCTGTGCGTGTGCCCGCACCCGGATCGGAGTTGGCAACCCAGAGTGTGTCGCGTGCATCATCGACCAGAATGCCGATAGTCGAGACAAGCTTGTCGTCCTCGATGAACGGCTTGTACTTGCCGTCCTGCGTTACGGTACCAACGGTCCCGTGGGTGACCGATCCAACAAAGAAGCGGTTCTGCTTAGACGACCAGCTCGCGCTTTCTGAGTAGTTCTTGTCGGCAGTGAAGACAATCTCAGACTTGCCGACGGGTGGCGCGGCACTTCCTGCGAAAGCCATGCTGGAGATAAGGATGGAAATTGCCGCGACGCCGGCGAGAAGTGTACGCGAGATCATGATTTGCTCCTTTCGATGCTCGATAGCCAGCATCTACCGGGTCATCCGATCCCGCGGAAATCGTCTCTTGCGATCGCAGGCATCGACAAAAATCATACGTCTGTGAGGCTGAAAGCGTAGCCGGTGGGCTCGATCGCACACATCCCGGGCCGAACTGACAAAGAGTTCGGCCCGGGATGTGTGCGAGAAATCGAGCCGCATCATATGACCGATCGACCAAATCGATTGGTCGATCGGACGGCTGCCATGCATTTTTGTCGATGGCGGCCATCAGGCGATGGCGGTGCTCTCAATCAACGGATGCCTGAAATGAACCTGTTCTTCCACGCGACACCGAACTCCATGAAGGTTGCAGTATTGCTGCATGAACTTGACGAATCTTTCGACGTAACACCCATCGACATCTCCAAGGGAGAGCAGCATACGCCCGAATTCCGCGCGGTTAATCCAAACGGTAAGGTGCCTGCACTCATCGATGGCGATGTCACCGTGTTCGACTCCCACGCTATCCTGCTCTACGTCGCGGAGAAGCGTGGCAAGTTCGTTCACATGACTCCTGCAGGGAAGGCGGCAATGCTGTCCTGGCTTCAACTGGTTGCGACAGGGCTGTCGCCCTATTCTGGTCAGGCCATACATTTCATTCATTATGCGCCGGAAGACCTGCCCTATGCCAAGAACCGTTATTTGAACGAAGTCATCCGGACCTATCGAGTTCTGGACGAGCGGCTGAGCAGGTCATCTTGGTTGGCAGGCGACGACTACACGATCGCCGACATGGCTTTGTGGGGTTGGGCGGCTTCGGCGGGCTACATCTTCGGAGAAAAGGGGCTCTCCGACTTTCCGGCCGTCAAGCGCTTCATGGAGACTATGGCGGCACGTCCGGCGGTGCAAAGGGCGTTGACGTTGAAGGCCTCGCATGTCTTCAAGACAGACGTGGACGAAGAGACTCGGAAGGCCTTTTTCCCGCAACAGCACGACAAATAGTCTTCCCGACCGACATCACTTAAAGCGCTCCGGCTGTATCCCCTGGGTCCAGCCGGCCTTGCCGTCCTTAAGAGAAGTGAGCGTCTGTGGGACGAGGTGCGAGACGATCCCGTTCCACTGAACCGCCTCCGCGCGCCAGCCTCGTCTCGCGCGAACGGAACAGACGTACCATTGCCCGGCACAACGGAGACGCGGCCTATCTGCAGGGTGCGACACCGGCGGCGCATAGCGTGGCCGAGAACCGCAGGCACGGGAAACTCGAAAAATCCTACGCCTGGTTAATTCACATAAGCATGATTTTAAGGCACTTGCTCAATCAGCAACCACCTAAGCGCATGAAAAAGCATGCATCTTTCAAAAAACTCCCTATAAAAATATCAGTTGACATATTACAGAAGATACCGGACGCTCGTTGCGGTTATCGAGATAGGGTTCTGATGAAAATTCTTGTTCTCAATCCGAATAGTTCGGCGAAGGTGACCGAGGCAATCGCGGCGAGCATCGCGCCGTTGCAGGCGGTGACGAAGCACATGATCGTATGCGATCGCCTACCCGATGCGCCGATCGGCATCGAGACCGATGAGGATGTGGCGCTTGTCGCGCCTATGGTCGTCGACGCGATCGCTGCAAGCGATGCGGATGCCTTCGTCGTAGCCTGCTTTTCCGATCCCGGTGTCGCTGCGTCGCGATCGGCGACGAACCGACCGGTGGTTGGCATCGCAGAGGCTGCATATTATGCCGCGCTGCAGCTTGCGCCGCGCTTCGGTGTCGTCTCGCTCGGGGCTTCTTCGGTTGCTCGCCATGCGGCTCATATCGAACGGCTGGGCCTGACTGAGCGTCTCGCAGCGGACAGGGCTGTCAACATGTCCGTGGCGGAAGCCAACGACCTGAGCCTGGCCGGCGCGTCGGTCGCGCGGACCGCCAAGGTCATGGCGGAAACGGACGGCGCCGGTGTCGTGATCCTCGGCTGTGCCGGCATGGGCGGTCATCGTCCCGTGCTGCAGCAGGAGTTGGGCGTGCCGGTTGTCGATCCCGTTCAGGCGGCCGTTGCGGCCGCGATCAACGCGCTCGATCTCCAATATTTTGCTAAGGGTTGATCCGATGGAGCTTGTCGTCAAGGGTCGCGTTGTGGTGCCGGATGGCACCCTGGAAAACGGTTGGGTAGCAATCTCCGGCGGTCGCATAGCCGCTGTCGGAACGGGCGAAGCGCCTGCAGCCGCGCGCGTCGACGACCGTGGGAACGCGCTCATCCTCCCCGGTGCGGTGGATGGCCAAACCCATGCAACAAGCTACAAGGGCCTCCCCGGCATCACCGACACGACGCGGTCGGCGATCGCAGGAGGTGTCACCACGCTGGTCGACATGCCTTATGACAATCCGGAGCCGCTTGATCGGCCGGAGCGTCTGGATGCCAAGGTCGCAGCGATCGCAGCGCATTCTCATGCCGACATGGCGCTTTATGGAACGGCGACCCGTGAGACGGGCACGGCCAACCTGGCGGCGCTGATCGAAGGCGGCGTGGTCGCCTTCAAAATCTCGTCGTTCGAGAGCAATCCCGTGCGCTTCCCGCGGATCGCCGAGGACCTCACGCTCGACCTGATGGAGTCGCTGGCTTCGACGCACATTCCGCTCGGGCTGCACAATGAGGATCAGGAGATCATCATGGCCCGCATCGCACAGGCGAAGGCGGCTGGCCGCAACGGGATCGTCGCGCATGCGCAAGCACGGCCGGAGGCGGCCGAGCTGGCGGCGACCGGCCAGTTCCTGGCTCTCGGCCTTGCAAGCGGCGCGCATGTCCATCCGGTCCATCTGACGACGGAAGCGGGCTTTCGCCTGACCGGAGCGGTCGCCGGACTTGGTGCCGCGGCAACAGGCGAGCTTTGCGTTCACTATCTCTGGCTGGATGCCGCGCGCGACGGCGATCGGCTCGGAGCGCGGATGAAGGTGAACCCGCCCATCCGTTCGGCTGCGATCGATGGCTTGTGGCAGTCGATTTCCGACGACCTCGTGGCATTCGTTTCCTCCGATCATTCGAGCTGGCCGATCGACAACAAGCTGACCGACTCGATCTTCGATGCAGGTGCAGGCGTTCCTGGCCTCGAGACGCTCTTCCCGGCGTTCTTCACGGCTGCCGAAGCGCGTGGCTTCGACGCTGCGCGCCTCAGTGCCGAATATCTGGCTGAGCGTCCCGCCCGCTTCTTCGGCATCGACGACCGCAAGGGCGCGATCGTCGTCGGCCGCGATGCCGACCTGGTCGCGCTCGAACAGGGTTCGTTCGTCTGGGACGAGACGGCCTCTCATGACGGCCTGAAGTGGAGCCCCTTCCACGGCGAGACCTTCACGGTCCGCGTGGCGGCAAGCTGGCTGCGCGGGCAGCTCGTCTGGGACGGCAAGGGCATTCTCAACAGCCCCGGCAGCGGACAATTCGTACCGCGCGCCACCGCCGGCTGGTATGCGACCGAAAGGGGCTAACGATGGCGCTTCTTGACGAAAAGGTGCGCGGCGTCTTCGTGATCTCGGTCACGCCGTTCCAGGATGACGGATCGCTCGATCTGGATAGCCTCGACCGCGTGACAGACTTCTACCTGGAGGCAGGTGCCGATGGTCTGACCGTTCTTGGTATGATGGGCGAGGCGCCCAAGCTGACGGGCACCGAGTCCCGACAAGTCATCCAGCGCGTCATCGCACGGGCGCAGGGCAAACCGGTCGTGGTCGGCGTCTCGTCGCCCGGTCTTGCAGCTCTCGCCGAAGTCAGCCACGAGGCGATGGCACAGGGTGCTGCTGGCGTGATGATCGCGCCGCCGATGAGCCTTCGCACGGACGCGCAGATCCTGAATTACTACCGCCAGGCCTGTGGCTTCCTGGGCAGCGACGTGCCGGTCGTGCTTCAGGACTTCCCGCTGGCGACGACAGTGCAGATCAGCGACGAACTGCTTGGCCATCTGATCGACGACCTTCCGCAGATCGTCATGCTCAAGCACGAGGACTGGCCGGGCCTGTCGAAAATCTCCAAGCTTCGCGATGCGGAAAAGAAGGGTCGTCGGCGCATTTCCGTGCTTTGCGGCAATGGTGGCGTTTTCCTCCCCGAAGAGGTCGCGCGCGGCGCCGATGGCGCCATGACCGGCTTCGGTTTCCCGGAAATGCTGGTGCAGGTTACTGATCTGGCGGGCCGCGGCGAGATGGATCGTGCCCAGGATCTCTTCGATGCCTACCTGCCGCTCGTCCGTTACGAGCAGCAGCCCGGCGTCGGGCTTGCGGTTCGCAAATACGTGCTGGCCAAGCGTGGCGCCATAGCCTCGGCCGCGCAACGCCAGCCCGGCGCGCAGCTGGATGCGCTGGCGCAGGCCGAAGTGGAGCGGCTGCTTCGCCGCCAGGAGACACGCCTCGCGGAGCTGGGCTGATGGATTACGGATTTACCGGACGCAGGCCGCCGGTTCCTGGTGCAAGCTGCGGCTTAGGCGCGGCGCGCAATACGTGGAAATAAATCAGTAAGTAAAATCGAACCAACAAAAAAGGGGAATGACATGATGAAAAAAACACTGTGCCTTGCTTTCCTTGCCATGACGGCGACCTCCGCGCTGGCGGAACCGACCCTCACCAAGGGAAAGATCTCGTTTGCCGCAGATTTCGCCGCGGCTCCGAACCAGTTCATCCGTACCGATGGCCAGAAGGACGGCCTCAATGTGGACATGTGCGGTGAGATCGGAAAACGCCTCGGGCAGGAAGTCGAATGGACCAACCTTGCGTTTCCCGGCCTGGTCCCCGGCCTCCAGGCAAAGCGCTTTGACAGCCTCTGCACCGCGATCTTCATCAACCCGGACCGCCTGAAGATCATGAACATGATTGCCTACGTCCAGTGGGGTGAAGGCATGATGGTGCCGAAGGGCAATCCGGGCGGTATTTCGTGCGAAGGCAAGATCGGCATGCCGGCCAGCTACAATGCCTGCTTTGATGGCCTGGCCGGCAAGGTCGTCTCGGTCGCAGCCGGGGGCACGACCAACAAGAACCTGCAGGCGCAGAGCGACCGCATGGTCGCCGCCGGAAAGAAGGCGATCGACATTCGCGCCTTCGATTCCAACTCGGAAGCCATCCAGGCGGCCGTGACCAAGCAGGTCGATGCGGCCTATCTGAACGACCCGCAGGCAGCCTATTACATCTCCACCAGCAAGGCGCCCTTCGACATGGCGTTCACCGGCAACGCGGCCAACCGCCTTGCGATCACGACGCTGAAGGACAATACCGATCTGGCGAACATGATCGTCAAGGCGCTCGAAGCGATGCGCGCGGACGGCACCTACAACAAGATCGTCGAGAAGTGGGGCGTGGCTCCGGTCGATGCATTCGTCCTCAACCCGCAGTGATCTGATATAGGTTGACGATGCAGTTCTCGGTCGAGACATTCCTGCATTATCTGGCTCAGCCACGGTTTGCCACCGTGGCTGGCGTCACCCTGCTGGTCGCGATCGCAGCGCAGGCGATCGGAACCGTCATCGGGTTGATCCTGGCGTTGTGCGCCCTGTCGCGGCACAGGGCCTTGCGGATACTCTCCGGGACCTGGGTCTGGCTTTGGCGCGGCACGCCGCCGCTGGTCCAGCTTTTCCTTCTCTATTTCGGCCTACCCCAACTCGGCATCCGGCTCGGGGTGCTGGAGGCGGGGCTGATCGGCCTCGGCTGCTACTCCGGCGCCTACATGTCCGAGATCATACGCGGCGCATTGCAGAGCGTGCCGCCCGACCAGATGCAGGCCGCCCGGGCCATGGGCATGAGCTGGCTCGGCGCCATGCTGCACGTGATCCTGCCGCAATCGGTGCGTTTGATCCTGCCGCCGTTCGGCAACGAATTTTCCTCGATGATGCGCACCACATCGCTTCTTTCGGTCATTTCCTTCAGCGAACTTCTGCGCGTCACGCGAACCGCCATCAACGAAACCTACGCTGTCATCGAACTCTATGCGGTCGCGGCCTTCTGGTACCTGCTGATGTATTCCGCCTGGATCATCGTGCAGAGCCAACTCGAACGCTACGCCGCAGCAGGCAGCGTCAAACGAAACATGACCAACGTCGCGACCCCGGTGGCGAAAGGTTGAGATACTCGTATTCCGGAGAAACTGAATGAAGACCGCTGTTCTGTTCGGCGTCGGCGCCATGGGCGGGCGACTGCTGCGCGTACTCGAAGCCGACTACCCGACCGTCGAGATAGTTGCCGCCATCGATACCGATGCCGCGAAGATCGGCCGCACGCTGGCCGACGTCACGGGCTACCAGCGTTTCGGCAGCGTAAAGATTGTCGGCGATCTCGCTTCGGCACTCGCCGGAATTTCAGGGAAACCGGACGTGCTGGTGCACATGACGGAGTCCAAGCCTCACCTTATTAAGGAGCAACTGCTCGATGCCCTGAATGCGGGCCTCAATGTGGTGTCGGCTGCCGAATCCATGTTCTATCCCGGCCTTCGCTATGGCGAGTTTGCTGAAGCGCTGGACAGTGCGGCGAGGGCCAGCGGCGTGTCGATCACCGGCACCGGCATCAATCCCGGGTTTTCCTACGATGTGCTTCCGCTGGTTCTGGCACGCGGCACCAGCGCCGTAAAGCGTCTGACCATCCATCGCTGCATTGACGTCACCGGCACGGGGCCGGGGGATATCGAGCATGTCGGATACGGTCTGACGCCCGAGGAGTTCAACCGCCGCATCGCCAATGGCCGCGTCGAGGGTCACATGGGTGCGCCGGAATCGCTGATCCGCATCGCAGATGCCCTCAATCTGGAGATCGACGAGATCACCGAGGCATGGGATCTCGAGACGGCCGATTTCGAAGTCGATAGCGGCGATCCGACACTCGGCATCCTGCCGCCCGGCCGCGTCATCGGCATCACCCAGCGTGCCCGGGCGCTACATCAGGGCAGGGAGGTGCTCAGCACCTCGCTTGCCATGTACTACCAGCCGGAAAAGTTCGACCTCGTCGAGGAAGACCGGATCGAGATCGATGGCGCTATGCCTGTCAAAATGTCGATCAAGCCTGCCATGCAGTCGCTATTCGGCGCGGCCAACATCATGGCCAACACGATCGTGCCGCTGGCCGATGCCGAACCGGGTTTGGTGTCTCCGCTGGATCTGCCTACGGGCGGCACCGTGCGCGGCGTTTCGCGCTACGCGGTGGATCCGTCGCGCCAGACCAGGCCCGGTTACCTGCCGGTTGTGAGAAGGGTCTGATTTCGTGGGTTTCGACGCCGGCATATTCCTGGATATCCTTCAGTCGCCTCTGTTGCTGAAGGCGGCCTGGGTGACGATCTGGGTTGCCGTCGTCGCTCAGACGATTGGCACGGGTCTTGGCTTCGTCCTGGCAGGCATGCTGGCGGCGCCCAGGCTGCTGCGCTGGCCGGCACTCGGCTTCCTTTGGCTGTTCAAGGGCACACCGCTGCTCGCGCAGATCCTGTTCTTTTATTCCGCGCTGCCGCAGATGGGCGTTCCCTTGAGCCTGATCGCCACCGGCCTGCTGTCACTGGGCCTGAACGAAGGGGCTCGCATGGCCGATATCGTGCGCGGCGGCCTGATGTCCGTCTCGCGCGATCAGCGCGAGGCAGGCCTGGCGCTGGGGCTTCATCATTGGCAGATTTTCCTTAAGGTGGTGTTCCCGCAGGCGATACGGGCAATCATACCACCGCTCGGCAACAATTTCAGTTACATGATCAAGGCCACGTCGCTGCTTGCTGCCATCTCTTTCGCCGAGCTCCTGCGCGTCTCCCAGCAACTCGCCCAATCGACCACCCGCGCGCTGGAAGTCTATCTGGCCGTCGCGCTCTGGTATCTCGTCATCCTGACGATCTGGACGCTCATACAGCACCGGATCGAAAAGGCGGTCGCGCTGAAGACGTCCAGTCACGTATCCGCACCGCCGCCGATCGTCGAGCGCACCGTAGTGCGAGGCGACCTGGGACCGGATGCGCCGTCTCGTCGCGACCCGGTGCTCGAGGCGCGCAACCTCACCCGCAGCTTCGGGCCGATCAAGGGACTGGACGATGTCTCGCTTTCCGTCGGCAGAGGCGAAGTCGTGGTGGTCCTCGGTCCGTCGGGGTCGGGCAAGAGCACTTTGCTGCGCGCGCTGAACTGGATCGAGCCTGCGGATAGCGGCGATGTCCTGCTTGCTGGCGAAAGCCTGCCCTGGGTCGATGCGGCCCGTCGCATCGCGCGCCCGGAACACATGCTGGACAAGCGTCGCCGTCGCCTCGGCATGGTGTTCCAGAGTTTCGCGCTGTTTCCCACAATGACGGCTCGGCAGAACGTGGCCTTAGGCCCTCGCAGGCTGCTCGGCATTCCGAAGACGCAGGCGCTTGCTGCCGCGGACAGACTGCTCGACAAGGTCGGGCTCAAGGACAAGCTGCACTCCTATCCCGTGGAACTGTCTGGTGGACAGCGCCAGCGCGTTGCCATTGCGCGGGCGTTGTCGATGAAGCCCGATGCCGTGCTCTTCGATGAACCGACATCCGCTCTGGACCCGGAATCCGTCGGAGGCGTCCTGGGCGTGATGGCGGATTTGGCCGGACAAGGTTTGACGATGGTGATCGTGACACACGAGATTGGATTTGCCCGGCGAATCGCCGACCGCATCGCCTATATGGAGCGCGGCCGCCTGTTGATGGATTTGCCGCGCGATCAGGCTTTTGGCGATGATGCGCCGGATTACTTCCGCGCTTTTCTGTCTCGTGAAGGATAATCAGGGATAAGCCATGTGGAATTGGCCATCGGGTAAAAACGCCGCCTTTCGATTGTGTTTTGTACATGCATATCTGCCGGAGCGATCGTCGGATTGCGGGCTGAAAGGCCGACTTACAGATAGGAGAGCCCATGGCTGAGGTAACAGCAATCAGGAAGAAGCGTCGGGTGGTGCAGCCGGCAAAGCCGGCATCGCTGATGGAACAGGTTCACGATGCGCTGCGAACCCAGATTCTGACATGCGCAATCCGTCCGGGTCAGGAACTGAACGAAGCTGAAATCGCGGAGCGCTTCAATATATCGAAGACGCCGGCCCGCGAAGCGTTGGCCGCCTTGCGGCAGGAGGGACTGGTCAGATCTTTTCCGCGCCGCGGCTACCAGGTCACGCCGATCACGTTTGCCGACATGGATGAACTGTTCGACGTGCGAACCATTCTGGAAGCAGGCGCTGCCGAACTCGCCTGCACCCGGCTGACGGGGGAGCAGATAGATCGTCTGAACTCCCTTGCAGATGCCACCTATAATCAAGGCGAGCAGCTCAGCCTCGCTACGTTCATAAGGTCCAACCGTGAATTCCATCTGGCGATTGCGGAAGCTACCGGCAATGGAAGGCTCGTCCAGCTGCTGACCCATCAGATCGATGCGCTTGAACGTTTCTTCTATCTCGGCGCCCAGCTGCGAGACGTGAACAACGAGACCAGCGTCTCGCACCACCAGATCGTCGAAACCCTGGCCCGTCGTGACCAGGCGGCTGCACGGGAAATCATGATCCGTCACAACGAGCAGACCCGCCAGGGACTGTTCCAGGCGCTTGCGACAGGGCGGGGATACGATCTGATTAACCTCTAGCGCTGGGCCAAGGTCCCGCATGAACAGGAATGATGATGGAAATCGGGTCATTGTGGGAGGCGATCACGCCAGCTGCGCCCAGATGCGCAAAGCTGGCGGACGCGATCACCGCTGACGTGGTGGTGGTGGGTGGTGGGTTCCTCGGCCTTTCATCCGCCCTGCATGCCGCCGAGGCGGGGCTTGACGTGGTTCTGCTCGAAAGTCATCAACCTGGCTTCGGTGCATCCGGGCGCAATACCGGCTTCGTGGTTCCGAGCCTCAAAACATCGCTGGGGCCTGCCGAGGTCGTGGCGGCACTCGGCGCCGATCATGCGGGACGCTTGCTGAAACTCGTCGCCGAATCTGGCAAGGCGGTGTTCGACCTGATCGAGCGCCACGAGATCGACTGCGACGCCGTGCAGAACGGCTGGCTGCAGCCGGCGCATTCGCGTGCGGCGGAAGGGGTGCTTCATGGCCGTATGCCGCGGCTGCTGGACGCCGGCGTCGACGCCGAATGGCTCGATCGCGATGCCATGCTCAAGCGCACTGGACTTCCATCGCTGCATGGCGGAATCCGCGTGGCGTCCGGTGGCCAGATCACGCCGCTGGCCTATGCGTACGGGCTCGCGCGCGCTGCCATATCGGCGGGAGTACGACTGTTCGGCGACAGTCCCGCAAAGAGCATCGAACCCGATGGGCAGAGTTGGCGCGTGCGGACTGCCGCTGGCGAGGTTCGCGCCCGCCGCGTGCTCATGGCCACCAACGCGCTGATCGGCAACCTGTTGCCGGAGTTGCGTGCGTCGATCATTCCCGCTCGTGTGTTCCAGATCGCTACCCAGCCGCTGCCGCGGCCTCTTCGCGAGACACTGTTGCCTGACATGGCCCCGGTTGCCGATACGCGCCGTCATACGTTCGCATTGCGCTGGTCTCCGGACGGCCGACTGGTGACCGGGGGCATGGTGCCACCGCTGCCCGGACGAATGGCATTGGCCCGCAGGCTTTTTGCAAATCGTCTTCGCCGCATGGTTCCGGATCTCCCGGAAGTCAGAGTGGAATATTCATGGACCGGGATGATTGCCGGTACACCGGATTTCCTGCCGCGGATGATGCGCATCAAGCCGGGCATCGATGCGGTGATCGGCTGCAACGGCCGCGGCGTAGCGCTGACGACGGCTCTCGGACGAGAAATTGGTCCCTGGCTTGCCGGCCGGATGGCGGACGCGGACCTGACCTTGCCGCTGACCGCGCCGCGACCGATTCCCTTCAGCCGCATATCCGGACTAGGACCGCATCTCATCCTGCCGGTCTGGGAGGCCCGGGACGCTTTCGAAGCGCGGTTCCGATAGAGCCGCCACACGTCTGGAAATTCAATTTTCTGCGAACCAAGGAGTCATGACATGAGCGAAGAAGCGGTTGGCGGCAAGATCAAGTGGTCGCGCCAGGAACAGGTGGCGCTGACCTGGGTGCATCCGGGCCAGGAGTTCAGCCACCGGCTGGTCACAAAGAAGCTGCACGGCTCGTCGATTTCCTTCCACATCACCACTTACATGCCGCACTTCGACACCATGGTCGAGGGTGATGGCGTGCATGAGGTGATCCTCTATTGCCTGCATGGCTGGTCCAAGCAGATCGTTGAGGAGACCGGCGAGGAGCACATCTTCAAGCCTGGCGATGCGATGTACCTGCCCGTCAATTACCGCTACCGCCACATCATCGGCGAGGCCGGCCTCGTGATCGCCGTCTGCGCCAACCCTTCGAAAGAAGCGGGCGACATGTAATTTCCGTGCGGGCGGGGATAAGCTGCCGCCCGCTACTCCAGCCGCGAGGGTTCCGGACATGACAGGCATTGCACCCAGGCATTTTGCGCCGTCTTCATTCATATGGGCCGAATTGACGCGTGCAGAGCTGGCGGCGAAGCGGGATGCCGGTGCTTTGGTCGTCGTGCCGACGGGTGCGATCGAGCAGCACGGCGACTTCCTTCCCGTGGAGACAGATACGCTGCTTTCGGCCGCCGTTGCCGAACTCGCGGCAAGCCGCGTAACCAGGGTGGAAATTGTCGTGGCGCCCGCTGTTTCCGTTGGCTTCTCGCCGCATCACCTCAGCCATCCGGGCACGATCAGCCTACGGCTGGAAACCTATCTGGCGGTTCTTTCCGATACCGCGCGGTCAATCCTGGATTCCGGATTTCCGCGCGTCGTCTTCGTCAACGGTCATGGGGGCAACTCGGCGCCGTTGCGCTCGCTCTGCGCCCAGATGGTGACCGATGGATATGCGGTTGGCATGGTCGATTATTTCGCACCGGGCGAGAGGGACTGGTTGCCGCTTCTGAAGGGCGCACTGCCGCGCACCGGCCATGCCTGCGAACAGGAGGCGGCGTTGACGATGGCATTGACCTCTCCGGAAGCGAGCGAACGGGTCCGATCGGCGATCGAAGGGCTTCCGGCGCGCCTAGTGCAGCCCTGGATCGCGCCGGGCCACACGGGCGATCCGATCACCGCGTTCGGGGCAGGCTGGCCGCCGATCTTCCAGGCGGACGACTGCGGTTATTTCGGCGATCCGGCAAAGGCTACCATGGAAAACGGCGCCTTGATCCTCGAAGCGACGGTTGCGGGTCTGGCGGCATTTTTGGAAGCATTCGCCCGTACACCGTTGCGGCTGGGAATCGCTCGTGACGCCGCCTCGCCGAGGCTGGCGAGAGAAATTCGAGAGCGGACGTAAGCAAGAATGACCGTGTCAATATCGCGGCCAGACGTGGTAGTCGCTTGACAGTCGTCGCGCACGCGGTCACCATCTCATAATGGGGTTGCGATCACCCCACGAGGCGTCAGCCGAAGAATCGCGTCCATTCAACCCAAAACCAGGGAGGACGCGTTATGCCGTCATTTCTCGAAATTTCTCCTGAAAAACTCAACCGCCTTGTCGGTACGCCCGGCGCACCGCTCATCATCGACGTCCGCACGGACGAAGACTTCGCGCTCGATCCGCGGCTGGTACCGGGATCCGTCCGCCGCAAGCACGAGAATGTCACAGAATGGAGCGGAGCCGTCGACGCTGAATCTGTCGTTGTCGTCTGCCAGAGGGGTGGCAAGCTTAGCCACGGCGTCGCCGCCTATCTCCGGCACGAAGGGGTGGTGGCCGAAAGCCTGGAAGGCGGCTTCGAGGCCTGGGCCGCCGGAGGGATGGTGGTTCCAGAGGACAAGCTGCCTCCCCGCGACGACCACGGTCGAACCGTCTGGGTGACGCGCGCCCGGCCGAAGATCGACCGTATCGCCTGTCCCTGGTTGATCCGGCGTTTCATCGATCCGGACGCATTGTTTCTTTATGTGCCGGCATCCGAGGTTTCGATGGTTGGCAGCCGGTTCGGTGCGACGCCCTTCGATATCGAGGATGTATTCTGGAGCCACCGGGGCGAGCTCTGCACGTTCGACGTCATGGTCGAGGAGTTCGGGCTGACCTGTGATGCGTTGCTGCGTCTTGCAACCATCGTCAGGGCGGCCGACACCGCGCGACCCGACCTTGCCCCAGAGGCGCCAGGGTTGCTGGCGGCGTCGCTCGGTCTGTCGCGGATGTATAACGATGACCTTGAGCAGCTTGAGGCTGGCATGCTTCTCTACGACGCCTTCTATCGCTGGTGCCGCGATGCTACCGAGGAGACCCATAACTGGCCTTCGGTGAAGAAGGGAGCTTAAAATGGCCGAGGTCATCAGAGATGCGTCCGCGGATCGCGAGAAAAGCGAATATATCCATGGAGTCTCCTTCGGCGAGGCCTTCAAGGTTTGGGTCCGTATCGCCGCTCTCAGTTTCGGTGGACCGGCTGGACAAATCGCCGTCATGCATCGGATCATTGTCGACGAGAAGCGGTGGATCGGCGAAAACCGCTTCCTTCATGCCCTCAACTACTGCATGCTTTTGCCCGGACCGGAAGCCCAGCAGCTCGCGATCTATATCGGCTGGCTGATGCATCGGACCGCGGGCGGACTGGTTGCAGGCATCCTGTTTGTGCTTCCCGGATTTCTGGCCATCCTTGGCCTGAGCTACATCTACGCCGCCTTCGGAAGCGTAGGCGTTGTCGCCGGATTGTTCTTCGGGCTGAAAGCTGCCGTTCTCGCGGTCGTTGTCCAAGCCGTCTTCCGGATCGGCAGCCGGGCCCTCAAGAACAATGCCATGGTGACGATCGCTGCTGCCGCCTTCGTCTCGATCTTCTTCCTGCATGTCCCGTTTCCGTTGATCGTTCTGACTGCGGGCATCGTCGGTTATTGCGGCAGCAGGTTCGGTCTTGCGTCTTTCAAGGTCGGGGGCGGCCACAAGACGGCCGGTGGCCCTACACTTTCAGACGCCGACTCGCTTCTCGGAGAGGGGACGCCGGCTCACGCGCGCTCCAACCTCTCATGGTCGCTTCGCATCTCGGCGATCCTTCTCGCACTCTGGATCATACCCATCGGCTTATTGTGGTGGGTCCTGGGTTCGAATGACGTCTTCACCCAAATCGGGTTTTTCTTCAGCCAGATGGCAGTCGTCACCTTTGGCGGGGCCTATGCGGTTCTCGCTTATGTGGCGCAGGAGGCCGTCCAGCACTATGGATGGCTGAAGCCTGGGGAGATGCTCGATGGCCTTGGCATGGCAGAGACGACACCCGGACCGCTGATCATGGTGGTGCAGTTTGTCGGCTTCATGGGCGCCTTTCGCGATCCCGGAGCGCTCAACCCGATGATCGCGGCGACCCTCGGCGCCATCCTGACCACATGGGTCACCTTCGTTCCATGCTTCCTCTGGATATTCCTCGGCGCGCCGTTCATCGAAAAGCTGCGTGGCAACATCGCGCTTGCCGGAGCGATGTCGGCGATCACCGCGGCGGTGGTCGGGGTGATCCTCAACCTCGCCATCTGGTTTTCGTTGCATACGCTGTTCGAAGAAGTCCACGTGGTCCGTCTGGGAGCGTTTTGGCTCGACATACCGGTCCTCGGTTCGATCGTCCTTCCGGCCGCTGTCCTTTCGACCGCGGCCGCAGTTGCGATCTTTCGGTTCAGAGTCTCGGTGATTACCACGCTGCTCGCCTGCGCACTCGCTGGCATGGCGTGGACGCTCGCGACATGAGCGGAAATATCGGAGCCGTGGCATCCGAGGTCGAGTTTTTAGTTGCTTAGAGATGCGCGGCGCTTAAAGCATATGCGTGTCAGACGCCGCGAAATTGGACCGCAAAACAGACCCATGACCAACAGAGATTATTATTCGAAACTCGGTGGCCTGCCGCCGCAGACCGAACTGCTTTCCAGCAAGGCTGTTTTCACGACATCCTACGCCGTCATCCCCCGAACCGTCATGTCCGATATCGTGGCCAGCCTGCTTCCCCATTGGCAGGGAACCCGGGCATGGATCATCTCCCGCCCGATGACGGGGTTTTCGGAGACGTTCTCGCAATACATCATGGAGGTTCAGCCTGGAGGCGGAAGCGACCGGCCGGAACCCGATACCCGCGCCGAGGCGGCGATCTTCGTCGTCGAGGGCGAGTTGTCGATCGAGTTCGCCGGAAGCGATCATGCGCTGAGGGCCGGTTCCTTTGCATATATCCCGGCCGGATCGCCATGGAAGCTGCGCAATCGGGCCACGGCGCCCGTCAAGTTCCATTGGGTCCGCAAGGCCTTCCAGGCGGTCGAGGGGCTGGATGCTCCGCCGGCGGTCTTCACCCATGAAGACGAGCATCCGATTTCCTGGATGCCGGACACGGGCGACCGCTGGGGAACCACCCGTTTCCTCGATACGTCCGACGTCCGTTACGACATGCATCTCAACATCGTCACGTTGGAGCCGGGCGCGACCATCCCCTTCATGGAGACCCATGTCATGGAGCACGGCCTCTACGTGCTCGAAGGCAAGGCGGTCTACCGGCTCAATCAGGATTGGGTCGAAGTGGAGGCCGGCGACTACATGTGGCTGCGCGCCTTCTGCCCGCAGGCCTGTTATGCGGGTGGTCCGGGACGTTTCCGTTATCTGCTCTACAAGGATGTCAACCGGCACACCCAACTCTGGTAGTCGCTGGTTTTCGTGAACGCGAGCGGCGTCCGGGCGTTGGGATGCCGCCTCAGCCGAGTTCGAGAGTGGTAATTCCGAACACGCCCGGCATACGCACCGCCGGCGCCGTACCGCGATACATCCGCGCGGTCGTGAAGCCTTTCACGAAACGATGCGCCTCCAGATAGGTGGAAAATTCCGTCTGCGAGGCGGGTACGTCGACGTGCAGCATTTCGTCGCCGATCTCCGCGGCGCAGGCGTTCAGCAGCGTTTGCGCGTCGTCAGCGGTCTGCGTAAACAATGGGCCGATCTTATAACCGTCATGGCATTTGCGGCAGACTGCATAGCCGCGGATATCGCTGTCGCGGACGAGGACCTTGGCGGCACGCGGCGGCTTCAGCCAGGCGGTCAGGAAGGCATCGCGCTCAGCGGGGAAGAAAGCGTGGTCATAATCAAGAATGGCGGCTACGAGATCATCGGTGATCGCGGCCACATCGGCATTGCGGCTTCCAGCAAGGCTGCCGCTCCAGCGAAACGTCTCGTAGGCCGGCTCGAAGCCCATGCAGCCATAGTTTGCCTGCTGTTCCGGCACGCCGTCGAGGCCGATCGTCCGGCTGTCGAGATGCGCCATGCCCGCATCCCAGACCTTTCTGCCAAAACCTTTGCCGCGAAAATCTGGGCGGGTGATGTAAAGGCCGATAAAGCCGAAATCGGAACCGTAGCGGACCGCGGATATGCCGGCTGCCATCTGGCCGTCCACGAAACAGCCGATGAAACCTTGAGGATCGGCGGCATGGAGAGCCGGCGCATCGACAAGGCCCGGATTCCAGCCCTCGATCCGCGCCCAGTCGACGAGCTGTTCGACCTCGAAGGAGGTGAGCGCGCGAATGGTGGGATGGGTTTTCATTTGGCGATGAGTTTCCCGGGCTCGAAATCTTCGAGCAGACCTATATAGGGCTTGCGGACCGGCGAAGCATAAGCGCCTCGCTTGGCCGTCGACAAGCCCAATGTCACCAGCGCCTCGGCCTGTTTCACCGCTGCCGCGACGCCGTCGACCACAGGTACGCCGAATTCGCGGCGGAGTTCGGCCGTCAGATCGGCCATGCCGGCACAGCCGAGCACGATCGCCTCCGCCTTGTCGTCGCGCAGCGCCGTCGCGATCTCGCTGCGCAGCCGGTCGCGGGCGTTGGAATTCGGGTCCTCCAGCGAGAGGACGGGAATATCGGCGGCCCTCACCTTGCATCGCCCGGACATGCCGTAGCGATGAACAAGATGTTCGAGCGGCAGGCGCGAGCGTTCCATGGTAGTGACGATTGTAAAACGCTGGGCGATGAAGGCGGTCGTGGCCAGAGCCGCTTCGCAGATGCCGACCACAGGAATATTGGCCAGCGCCCGTGCGGCGTCGAGGCCCGTGTCGTCGAAGCACGCGATGATCGCCGCATCGGCACCGGCCTTCTCGGCCTTGGCGATCTCGATCAGCAGGCCGGGCACCGCGAAGACCTCGTCATAATAACCCTCGATCGAGACCGGTCCCATGGAGGAGGTGAGGGCAAGGATTTCGGTGCCGACATTGGCGACGCGGGTTGCGGAATCGGCGATCGTCGCCGTCATGCTGGCGGTGGTATTCGGGTTTACGACAAGGATGCGCATTCTATTCACGACTGCAGGCGGCGGCGATTGAGGTGGATGATCAGGCCGAGCGTGCCGGCGATGACAAGGAAGGAGAACACCGTCGTGACGGTGCCAAGCGCATAGAGCACCGGCGTCGTGACATTGGTCGTCATGCCGTAGATTTCGAGTGGCAGCGTGTTGAACGAGCCTGCCGTCATCAGTGTACGGGCGAATTCGTCATAGGACAGCGTGAAGCCGAACAGGCCGACGCCGATGAGGCTCGGCGCGATCATCGGCAGCACGACATGGCGGAAGGTCTGCCAGGGCGAAGCGCCGAGATCGCGCGCGGCTTCCTCGTAGGCCGGCGAAAAGCGGTTGAAGACGGCAAACATGATCAGGACGCCGAAGGGTAGCGTCCAGGTGAGATGGGCGCCGAAAGCCGAGGTATACCAGGACGGCTGGAAACCAAGCTGCTGGAAGACGACGCCGATGCCGAGCGAGATGATGATCGACGGCACCACGAGGCTGGCGACCGCGAGATAGAACAGAGCGGTGGAGCCGATGAAGCGGCGGCGGAAGGCGAGGCCCGCCAGCAGCGAGACGACGACGGTGACGATCATCACCATGATGCCGAGCATGGCGGAACGGCGGAACGATCCGCCGAAATCGCCAACCGCCTGCGTCTCGAACAGGTTGGCGAACCAGCGCAGCGACACGCCGTTCAGCGGAAAGGTGAGGCCGCCGTTCGGTCCCTGGAAGGAGAGGATCAGGATCGCCGAAAGCGGGCCATAGAGGAACAGCACGAAAATGGCGAAGAAGATGGCGAGGATGTAGAATTCGCGTCCGCGCTTGTCGCTGTGCATCTCAAAGCTCCCCTTTTTCCTAAAGTTCTTTGCGGATGTCGACGATGCGAAGAATGCCTGCGACCATCAGGAGAACGAGGACAAGCAGCACGACCGCGTTGGCGGCGGCTGCCGGGTATTGGAGCAGCGACATCTGGTTTTTCATCATCAGTGCCACCGAAGCGCTCTGGCCGCCCGACATCACCTGAACCGTCGAAAAATCCGCCATGACAAGCGTCACGACGAAAATGGTGCCGATCGCCATGCCGGGCTTGGCAAGCGGAATGATGACGTTGGTGAGGATCTGGGTGCTGGTGGCACCGGCGTCGCGCGCCGCCTCGACCAGCGATTTGTCGATGCGCATCAGCGTGTTGAAGATCGGCGTCACCATAAACAGCGTATAGAGATGCACCATCGCGAGCACGACGGCAAAATCCGAATAGAGCAGCCATTCGACCGGTTCTGGGACGATGCCTGCATTGATCAGCGTCGTGTTGACGAGGCCGTTGCGCCCGAGCACCGGAATCCACGAGATCATGCGGATGATGTTGGATGTCAGGAATGGCACCGTGCAGACGAGGAAAAGCACCATCTGCATTGCGGTGGTGCGGATGTGAAAGGCCAGAAAATAGGCGACCCAGAAACCGACGAACAGCGTGATCGCCCAGACCAGCAAGGCGAATTTCAACGTGTTCAGGTAGGTCTTCCAGGTCACCCACGAACCGAGCGTCTCGGCATAGTTCATCGACAGGAAGTCCGGATACATCTGGGCGAAGTCGTAGTCCCAGAAGCTGACGACTGTAATCATCAGGATCGGCAGCAACAGGAAGGCGCCGAGGATCAGCGCCAACGGCGTCGCCTGGAGATAGGAGATCAGCGCCGGCGACAGACGAAAGCTTCTGGGCTTTGTGTTCTCTTCGGCCGTTTCCGGCTCGGATGATGCGATCGTCGCCATGTCTTGATGTCTCCCTGGGTTTGCCCCTCATCCGCCCTGCCGGGCACCTTCTCCCCGTCGGGACGGGGAGAAGGAGACTAGTGGTAAGCCGCTCGGTCCTCTTCAGTGCCTGCTCGGGGCACGTCCCCTCTCCCCGCGAGCGGGGAGAGGGCTAGGGTGAGGGGCAACTTTGTTTACGCAGCGATGAACTCGTTCCAGCGGCGGACCATGTAGCGGTCCTCGTCCATCACCGAGTTCCAGCAGGCCACGTGGCCCATGCGTTCCTCGAAAGAGCCGCCATCGCGCACGGCGCCTGCCTTTTCCATGATCTTGCCGTCCGGAGCGACGATATCGCCCTTGGCCGGCTTGCCTTCGATCCAGTAGCCCCATTCGTCGGCGGACATGTGTGCCTTGGCGGTTTCCATCGCGGCCGAGTAGTAGCCCTGACGGTTGAGATAGGCGCCGACCCAGCCGGAGGTGTACCAGTTGATATATTCATAGGCAGCGTCGAGCTTGGCGCCCGAGAGATGGGCGGCAAGGCCCAGACCGCCGCCCCACGAGCGGTAACCTTCCTTGAGTGGCTGATATTTGCAGGCGATGCCCTTGGAACGGACGGCGGCGACAGCCGGCGACCACATGGACTGGATAACGACTTCGCCAGACGCCATCAGGTTGACGCTTTCGTCGAACGACTTCCAGAAGGCGCGGAACTGGCCGGCCTGCTTGGCCTTGATCAGGAAATCGATCGTCTTGTCGATTTCCGCCTTGGTCATGTTGCCCTTGTCGACATACTTGATGTTGCCCATGGCTTCCATGATCATCGCGGCATCCATGATGCCGATCGACGGGATGTTGAGGATCGATGCCTTGCCCTTGAACTTCGGGTCCATGATGTCGGCCCAGGTCGAGATTTCGCGGCCGACCAGGTCCGGGCGGATGCCGAGGGTGTCGGCGTTGTAGATGGTCGGAACCATCGTGAACCACTTGGTTTCTTCCTTGGCGAACGTCTTGTCGCCGGGCTTTGCGACGTAACCCACCGTGTGCGGCGCGGTGCCTTGCGCGATCACGCTGTCCGGCTTCAGCTTGCCGTTTTTGAACAGCGGCACGATCTTGTCGTAATATTTGAGCTTGGTCGTATCCATCGGCTGGATGACGCCGGCCGGATAGACCTTCTTCAGGATCCAGTACTCGATATCGGCGATGTCGTAGGAGTTCGGCTGGGTGACGGCGCGCTGGGCGGCTGCGTCAGAGTCCGTCGCGGTCATTTCGAGCGTGATGCCGAGGTCGGCCTTGCACTTCTCTGCGATCGCATTGAGGTTCGAAACGCCGGTGCCGAACTGGCGCAGCGTGATCGGGTTCTGCGCCCAGATGGTCGGGAAGCCGGTGATGGCGCCGGAGCCGGCGGCAAGACCGGCCGCAGCGGACGCCGTCTTCAGAAGCGTGCGGCGCGAAATGCCCTTTGTTGGTTTCTTGGTCTCAGTCATTGCCTTGTTCTCCTCTGGTTGAGTTTTTTGGTGGCATCAGTTCTTGAGGCGGCCGAGGACGATGGCGTCCTCGCGGCCCCAGGAAAGCGGGATCGCTTCTCCGACCTTGACCGGATTGGCGAAAAATTCAGCATCGGTCAGGATCGCGGTGAAATCCTCGATCCCGGCGCCGTTGACCGAGAGCTTCACCGAGGAACCGCGGTATTCGACGTTGGAGACCGAACCGGTGAAGCCGAGGCCTTTTTCGGAAGGCTGGCCGATACGGACATGGTCCGTGCGGATGGCGATATCGGCCACGTCGGTCAGCCCGGCGGCGCCGTCGTCGGTGGCGAGGAAATCGCCGCCTGCGGGCACTGACAGCATCAGCTTGTCGCCGGAACTCTGCGTCACCCGGCCGGAGATGACGTTGTGGTCGCCCATGAACTTGGCGACGAAGGCGGTCGCGGGTTTTTCGAACACCACGCGCGGATGGGCGGCCTGTTCGATACGGCCATCGTTCATCACGACGATCAGGTCGGCGAGCGCCATCGCTTCTTCCTGGCTGTGCGTCACGTGCACGAAGGTAATGCCGAGCGAGGTCTGCAGCTTCTTCAGTTCCGCGCGCATGCGGATCTTCAGGAACGGGTCGAGCGCCGAAAGCGGCTCGTCGAGAAGCAGCGCTTCCGGATCGGTGATCAGCGCGCGGGCGAGTGCCACGCGCTGCTGCTGGCCGCCGGAAAGCTGGGCCGGGCGGCGGGTCGCATAGGCTTCGAGCTGCATCAGCCGCAGCATGTCCATCGCCTTGGCGCGCCGCTCGTCCTTGTCGACGCCCTTCATCTTGAGGCTGAAGGCGACATTGTCGACGAGGTCGAGATGCGGAAAGAGGGCGTAGGACTGGAACATCATCGCCGTGCCGCGTTTCGCCGGCGGCAGGTCGGTGACGACGGTATTGCCGAGGCGGACGTCGCCTGAGGAGATGCTCTCGTGCCCGGCGATCATCCGAAGCGTCGAGGTCTTGCCGCAGCCGGAAGGCCCGAGCAGGCAGCAATAGGTTCCGGCGGGAATCTTCAGGCTGATCGCATGAACGGCAGTGGTTGTTCCGTAGATCTTAGAGACTGAAGCGATGTCGATTTCGGCGGCTTTGCTCATCAGGCGCTCCCTTGCGTCTGATATTGTTATGCATCAGCCATGCCAACTTGATTAAACGTCCGGAAAGACTTGAATTTACCTGAAAGGGTCAGCGGCGAAGTTTTGTCGGTGCGCAAAAATCAGGCGATCGTTTTCGATCCGTTGGGCAAATCGTATGCAATCTTGGCGTTGGATCAAAAACAAGTCGCTTGGCATCCTGTAGACACTCGGGTTACAAAGGCCGTACATTGGACCGCAGCAATGAATATCAGCGAAAAGATCAATCTTACCGATACGACGCCCGAGGATCGCTCCCCGGAAGATCGCTCCATGGCGATCCGGGAAACTTTACGCAACGCGATCATCGATCGGCGTCTTGCGCCCGGCACCAAGCTGTCGGAAAGCGAAGTCGGCTCTCTTTTCGACGTCAGCCGCACGGTTGCCCGCGCCGCGCTGCAGATGCTTGCGTTCGAAGGCCTGGTGAAGACCGAGCGTAATCGCGGCGCCTTTGTTTCCAATCCGTCTCCGGAAGAAGCGCGTCAAATTTTTGCCTCCCGCCGGCTGATCGAACCCGGCATCGTCGCAGCCGCGGTCGAGCGCATCACGCCCGAGGATATCGCGGAATTCCGCCGTCAGCTCGACGAGGAAGAGCGTTATCTGAACGAACGGGGTCCGGCTGCGCGGCGCGCCGAGATCAAGGCGTCCGGCGATTTCCACCTCATGCTGGCTTCCGTTGCCGGCAATGTCATCCTGCAGCGTTTCATGGATGAACTGGTTGCACGTTCGTCGCTGGTGATCGCGCTTTACGGCCGTTCCGGCGTGTCGAGCTGTGGGCATGCCGAGCATAGCGCCGTTCTCGACGCCCTGGAAAAGGGCGATGGCGAGCGCGCCGCCAAGCTCATGATCCACCACATCGACCATATCGAAGCCGATCTCGATCTTCAGCTGAAGCAGGGTCTTGGCCTTAAGGACGCCTTGTCGCTCGCCTAACCGCGCAAGTGTCGCAAGGCCTCGGTATAAGCGGCCAGGTCCCTTTCGGGATCGGCTGGCAGTGCCGCGGCGCGAATGACCCGGCCGCCACCTTCCTCGATGCCGACATCGATCATCAGATTGTCAGCCTTGCCATGGTTCTCGATCGACAGCCCGTCCGGGCCGCGAGGACGACCGCTGCTCTCGTCGATATCGAGCCCGGAATACCAGATCGACCGCACCCGAGTGCCATAGTCGTCGGGATGGTTGGTATAGGCCCAGACCCGTTTGCCGAGCGCGATCATGAAGCCGATTTCATAGACGGTGCCGGGATCGGCACTGATGCCGCGAAACGGCGTGATATTGGCGAGGCAGACATCCGCGCGTCGCATCGCGCCGTCGTTGCGCTGGTAGATCGCGGCTGCCGTCAGCTGGCCTACGGGCGCCTGGTTCTCGTCGCTGCCGGGACCGGTCGGCTCAAAACCGAAGCTGCGAGCAAGCCGGCGTTTTTCGCCCATCACGGTCTGGGCATCGGGCAAAAATACTTCGGGGCCGGCGAGATAGATGGTGGGCATGAAAATCCTTTGATGAATCGGTCAGCACCAATGTTCCATAGCGTCCTGTCCGGCGCATTGCGAGCATGAATGCGCCGGTCGACTGGCTTGAACCGCCGAAGAGGCCTGAGTCCCTTCAGGAGGTAAACAGGTTCCTGAGTTGCGATGGCTGGCAGCGGAGATATTGCGGTGCGGGCTTCACCTGGGCGCCGAGTTCCGCCGCGGCATGCCAGGGCCAGCGCGGATCGTAGAGCACCGCACGGGCGATCGCGACGATATCCGCGTCGCCGGTCGAAACGATCGCTTCCGCCTGCGTCGGTTCGGTGATCAGCCCGACCGCCACCACCGGCATCTTCACCGCAGCCTTGACGGCGCGTGCCAAGGGCACCTGATAATTCGGGCCGAGCGGGATTTTCTGCTCGATATGCAGCCCGCCGCTCGACACGTGAATTGCATCACAGCCCTTCTCGTCCAGCATCTGGGCAAACGCGATGGTCTGGTCGATGTCCAGGCCGCCCTCGACCCAGTCGGTCGCCGAGACGCGCACCGTCACCGCTTTGTCGGACGGGAAGGCCTGACGCACGGCATCGAAAACTTCCAGCGGAAAACGCATGCGGTTCTCGAGCGAGCCGCCATATTCGTCGGTCCGCTGGTTGGAGAGCGGCGACAGGAACTGGTGCAGCAGGTAGCCATGCGCTGCGTGGATCTGGATCGCATCGAGGCCGATCCTTGCCGCCCGTACGGCGGAAGCCGCAAACGCGTCGCGCACCTCGTTCAGGCCTTGCCTGTCGAGCGCGACGGGGGCCACGTATTTCGGATTGAAGGGGATCGCCGAAGCCGATTGGGTCTGCCAGCCGTTCGCGTGGTCCGGGGCGATCTGGCTGCCGCCGAGCCAGGGCTTGTCGGTCGAGGCCTTGCGGCCGGCATGCGCCAGCTGCACGGAGATCGGCATGTCCGACCATTTGCGGATGCTGTCGAGCGTGCGGGCCATCGCCGCCTCGGTCGCGTCGTCATAGAGCCCAACATCCGCGTAGGTGATCCGGCCTTCCGGGGTGACCCCCGTCGCCTCGATTGTCAGAAGCGCTGCGCCGGAGAGCGCGAGCTGGCCGAGATGGATAAGGTGCCAGTCGGTCATGCAGCCGTCCTCGGCCGAATATTGGCACATGGGCGCGACGACGATGCGGTTCGAGAGTTCGAGATTGCGGACGCGGATCGGAGAAAAGAGAGCAGGCTGGGCCATGATTGAGTTCCTTTGCGCGATGGGAGGCGCCGGCAAATCGATCCCGGCGTTTTGGCAAATCAACAGGCCCTCATCAAGTCACGCTGACGAGAGCGGCCTACCAGACGACCGGGTGCGTTTCGCCGGTCAGCACGTTGACGAACCCCTGCGGCGCCCGTTCCGATGGCGCCACCAGCACCCAGCGCCATGGCGAGCAGGTCAGCGTCGCAAACGACAGCCGCTCCGGGAAGCCCGGCCACCAGCGCGGCGAGAAGGTCGGCTCGTACATCCAGTCGATCGTTTCGCCCGCCTTGTAGAGCGCCTGCATTTCCGCATCCAGTTCCTCCGCCGAGCGCGCCGTCATAAGCCCGCCGACCTCGTAGTGGACGTGGGCGATCACCTTGCCGCCGGAAACCAGAACCCAGCCGCCCTGCTGTTCGGCAAGCGCATTGGCCACCATCGCCATTGCCTCGTCCGAGGAGCCAACCACCCAGATATTGTGCTTGTCATGCCCGAGCGTCGAACCGAGCGCCGTATTCGGCGTGCGCGGTCCGGTGCCGAGCCAGAACATTTTTGACACTTTCGCCTCGCCGGAGAACCGGTCGACGATAGAGAATTTCGTGACGTTGCGGTCATGGTCGCGCTGGACGGCGCCATCCCTGACCGGCAGTTCCATGGTGATGAATTCGTCCGACCAGTGGAAAGGGCGCAGCAGGGCTGCATTCGCCGTGGCGCGACCGGCCGGCGCCTCGATGCGGAAATCGGCGGCGGTCACCTGGCGGTCGATTTTCACCGTCTTGGTCGCCCATTCGGGCCAGTCGATCTTGGGCCGGGTGCCGGTAAATGTCCTGCCTTCCGAAACCGGCGCACCATCCGCCCAGACCTTGGCGATCGACAGCCTTTCGACATCGTCAAGCAGCACGATATCCGCAAAACGGCCGGGTGCGATCGACCCGACCCAAGGCGTCAGCCGCATGTGCCGCGCCGGGTTGAGCGTCACGCACTGGATGGCGATTTCCGGCGAAAGGCCGTTCTCGATCGCAAGGCGGACATTGTAGTCCGTCGCGCCCATCTTCAGCGTGTCGGAGGCGCTGCGGTCGTCGGTGACGAAGCCCACCTGCGACCAGTCGGCGAGGTTTTTCTCGATGAGGCCCTTGATCACCTCCGGCAGCGAATGCGGCCGAAGCTCGATGAACAGCCCATGCTGCAGCTTCTGCCAGATCTCATCCAGGAACCATCCTTCGTGATCGGAGGCAAGGCCCGCGGCGGCAAACGCGTTGATCGAGGCCAGGTCGCGCAGGCCCGCGCCATGTCCCTCGACCACGCCACGCTGCTCGAAGGTAGCGCCGATCATGCCCCAGAGCCGGTCATAGGAGGGGTTTGAGGGATCGGAGATCGACGGCCAGTCCATCACTTCGTCGAGGCCGGCGACCATCAGGCTTTCGCTCATGAACCGCTTCTGCTCGTCATAACCGAAATAGCCACCGCCCCATTCATAGGCCGTCGGAGGCACGGCCGAGCCCGGCAGCGGAAAGATCTTCATCGGCGAGCCGCGGCGGCGGGCCTCAAGCCAGAATTCCAGGTTGCGGGCGCCGTTGACGTTCGAGAATTCGTGGCTTGCCTCGCAGGTCCAGGTGACCCCGTGCGGCATGACAAGCGCCGCTTCCCATTCCGGTGTCAGGTGGGAACTCTCGATATGTTTGTGCGCCTCCCCGAAACCGGGAACAGCAGAGAGATCAGGCTCGTGGCTATGTTCCGCCACCTCGCCCGCAAAACTGCCCGCCGGTCCCACATAGGCGATCCGCCGTCCCTTGATGACGATCTCCTGATCCTTGAGCCAGGTCCTGCTGTGGACGTCGAGCAATCTGTCAACCCTCAGCAGCCGGTCCGCCGGCCGTTTGCCAAGCGCGGTCAGCACTAGGTCCTGGCGGATACGGACTTCGTCGGCCGCGTTGATCAGCAGGTCGTCGGGGAGGGGAGCGGAAACTGTCATCGGAGGAATGCCTGTCGGTTCTGGTCGCCGGACCCTAAAGGCGATGCCCGGATGTGTAAACCATCGCAAACCGTGCATCGGCTGCCGCCTGATGCCCGAAATCAACCTCCAGTATGAGATGGTTCAAGCCTAAAGAAATTTGGGTCTTGACTGCCTATGCCTAATAATTGGGCTTGCGGGCGGGCCGTTCAAAAAATAGTATCGCCCTCAATTCCCGGGGGTGCCCCAGGGGAGCATCAACGCCGCTTTCGCAAAAGGACCCGCCTCATGAAGGCCACTCGTTTCACCCAATTGGCAACTCTTGCTCTCCTGGCGACGCTCGGCGGCACGGCAACGGCAAGCGCCCAGTCGAAGACTCTCACCATTTCCTGGTGGGGCTATAACGGCGAGAAGATGACCGCCAACATCATCGACCCGTTCAAGAAGATCTGCGGCTGCGACATCGTTTTCGAAACCGGCAACAATGCCGACCGCCTTAACAAGCTGAAGCTGCGTGACGGCAAGGGCGTCGATGTCATCTACCTGACCGACAGCTTCTCGCAGCTCGGCATCGAGCAGGGCCTCTTCCAGCCGGTCGATCCCGCGAAGATCCCGAACCTCTCAGAGATCTACGAACTCGGCCGCGCGCCGCAGGGCAAATACGGCCCGGCCTATACGATCGGCCGCATCGGCCTCGTCTACGACTCGGCCAAGGTGAACCCTCCGGTCACCTCCTGGAACGATCTGTGGCGCCCGGACCTGAAGAGCTCGGTCTCGCTTCCGGGCATCACCACCACGGCCGGCCCGATGGTCGTGGTGCAGGCCGGCAAACATGCCAGCGTCGATCCTTATGCCAGCACCGACAAGGCCTTCGAAGCCGTCGAAGCCCTGAAGCCGAACGTGGTCAAGAACTACAATACCGGCTCCGAACTGGTGAATTTGATCTCGACCGGCGAAGTGCGCGTTGCAATCGGCCAGGATTTCACGCTCGCCTCCATGCAGGCTGCGGTGAAGACCATGACCTGGGCGAAGCTCAAGGATGGCGATATCGCCACGCTGAACACCGTCAACATCCCGAAGGGTTCGACAAACGTCGAACTGGCCCATCAGTTCATCAACTTCATCCTGTCGAAGGACGTGCAGCAGAAGGAAGCCGAGCAGGGGGTCGATGCGCCGATCTCCACCAAGGTCCAGCTCACGCCGGACCAGGCGAAGATCTGGACCTACGGTGCCGATCAGGTTTCCAGCCTGAGCCGTGTCGACTACGCCAAGATGAACGCCGCCAAGACCGATTGGATCGACCGCTGGAACGAGGTTTTCGGCAAGTAATCCCGGATGTCGCCTGACCGGCCACATGGTTGAATTGAAAACGGAGCGCCGCTATCAACGCGGCGCTCCTGCCTTTGAGAGAGACTGTCGATGAACAAGTTTGCCAGATGGAGTTTGACGTTGCCGGCGACGATCGCCGTCGTCCTGCTTCTGGTCATCCCCGTCGTGCTGACGATCGCCACCACGTTCGGCGAGGCGGCCGGTCCGTTTTCCACCTATACGGCCTTCTTCAAGAGCGGCTTTCGCATGGCCGTCCTCTACCGAACCCTTCAGGTCGCCCTGATCACCACGGCGATCGCGCTCGTGGTCGGTTTCATCACAGCTTACGTCATCGCCCAGATGCCGGGACGCCTGAAGAGCATCATGATCGTCGCCGCAGTCTTTCCGCTACTGACCGGCGTCGTCGTCCGCTCTTTCGCCTGGCTGATCATCCTCGGCAAGAACGGCATCATCAACAATGTCCTGATGTCGGTCGGACTGATCAGCGAGCCCCTGTCGATGCTCTACACGCAAGGCTCGGTCATCGTCGCGATGGTCTATCTGTTCGTACCGCTGATGATCCTGACACTGGTCGGTGTCTTGGAGGGAATCCCGCGCGATCTCATCGAGGCGGCCACCTCGCTCGGCGCCCGGCCGATCCCGACCTTCCTTCAGGTCATCCTGCCGCTCGCAGCTCCTGGCCTCATTGTCGGCGCGGTGCTGGTCTTTACCGGCAGCTTCACCTCCTATGCGACACCGCAGCTTCTCGGCGGCGAAAAGCAGATGATGATGGGCACATTCCTCTACCAGCGCGCCATGGTGACCTTCGATTGGGTCGGCGCGTCGACGATCGCCGCGATCATGGTGGTCATAACCATCGGCGTCGTGCTCATCATGAGCCGCATGGCACGCCGTCTCAACCCGATGGCAGTCTGATGGCGACGCGTATTCATCCCCTGCTCGGCGCTTTCGCCGTTCTCGTCTTTTTCTTCCTGCTCGCGCCGCTGGTGATTATCGTCGGCGCGGCCCTCAGCGACACGACATTCCTGACCTTCCCGCCGCAGGGGCTGACGCTGCGCTGGTTCGCCAACATCTTCCAGATCGAGGCTTTCCGGCGCACGGCGATTACCAGCCTGCAGGTCGCCATCCTCGGCACTGGGTTGTCGCTGCTGATCGGCATTCCGGCGGCTTATGCGCTCAATCGTTATCGGGTCGAGCTGCCGCGCTGGCTCTCGACGCTGTTCGTGCTGCCGATCCTGGTGCCGGAAATCGTCTTCGGCTTCGCGCTCCTGAAGTCGATCACGATAGGTCTCGGCCTGCCCGTGTTCGTCAGCCTCGTCGTCGGCCATGCGTTGCTGATCCTGCCCTATTCGGTGCGGGTCGTCGGCGCCAGCCTCGCCTCCTTCGATTTCTCGATCGAGGAGGCCGCGAGAAGCCTCGGCTGCCCGCCGCTCAAAACCTTCATGACCGTGGTGCTGCCGAACATCCGCGCCGGGGTCATCGCCGCCTTCATCCTGGCCTTCATCACCTCCATCAACGACGTCTCGGTCTCGGTCTTCCTGACCGGACCCGGCATCTCGACGCTGCCGATCCAGATTCTCGCGCATATGGAGCAGTTCTTCGACCCGACGATCGCTTCCGTTTCCGTGCTTCTGATGCTGGTGACCGTCGGCGTCATGGCGATCGTCGAAGCGACGCTCGGCCTCACATTCCTCACCAAGTAGGTTCCCGTGACCGTATCTCTGACCATCGAAAACCTCTCCGCCCACTACGGAACCACCCAGGTTCTGAAAGACCTGTCGATTTCCGTTGCCGCCGGTGAACTGGTGTCGCTGCTCGGCTCCAGCGGCTGCGGCAAGACGACGACGCTGCGTCTGGTGGCGGGTTTCCTGCAGCCGACCAGCGGCCGGATCAGGCTCGGCGACCGCGATCTGACGACGTTGCCGGCCCATGCCCGCGATATTGGCCTCGTGTTCCAGAACTACGCGCTTTTCCCGCACCTGAGCGTGCTCGACAATGTCGCCTTCGGCTTGAAACAGCGTGGCCTTTCCAAACCGGACCGGGCCAGGCGGGCGATGGCGATGCTGGAGCGCGTCGGTCTC
>NZ_JALBGW010000044.1:0-33234 GCF_023006485.1 Neorhizobium sp. BETTINA12A | reverse complement strand
CTCGGCGAGCGGCGCGCCTTCGTCCGCCTTTTGCCTGTAGACCCTAAGCGTCTCGGCGATCACCTGCGGCCCGGCGAGCATGTTGCCGGCGACGGAGACGTTGTCGTCGACCAGATGGCCCGCCCAGTCGACGCAGATCTCGCCGGTATACGCGGCGTTGCGGCCATGGGCGTCGATCAGGTGGAACTGGCGCTGGCGGCGGCCATCATCGCGCGCCGTCAGCACCTCGATGATCTCCTGCGGGCTCTTGCCGTCTTCCAGAAGCTTCAGTCCATCCGTGCCGTAGAGCGGGCTGACGAAGGCCTGGGTGGCGACGGCGCCTACCCTGCCCTTGATATGCGGCACTGCGGCGCCGACCGCGAAGAAGCGGCTGGCGACGGCAATGCCGAAATGACCCGTCGCGGGGTCGCGTGCGACGATCGACCAGGTCATGGCTTATCTCCCAACCGCGTAGGCCTGCATCAAGCGCGGCGTTGCAGCTGCCCGCAACAATCCGTCCGCGTCGCGGCGTGCGGCGGTCAGCCGGCCGACGCTCCAAGGATCGGCAACGGTGATCTGGTGGCCGCGGCTGCGCAACTCGGCGAGCACGTCGGCACCGATATTGCTCTCCACCATGATGTGGCCCGGCTGGCTGGTGCGCGGATAGAAGGAGCCGGGAAAATGCGTGGTGTGGAAGAGCGGCATGTCGATCGCCGCCTGCAGGTTTGGCTTGTGGTGGACGTATCGCAGGAAGAACGGCAACTGCCATTGATCCTGCTGGTCGCCGCCGGGCGTGCCGAACACCAAAGTCGGACGGCCCTCATGCAGGGCCAGCGACGGAGTGAGCGTCGTGCGCGGACGTTTGCCCGGCTCGAGCGAAGTCGGCAGGCCGGGCTTCAGCCAGAACATCTGGGCGCGGGAGTTCAGCGCGAAACCTAGGCCAGGCACGATCGGCGAGGATTGCAGCCAGCCGCCCGACGGCGTGGTCGAGACCATGTTGCCCCAGCGGTCGATGACATCGATATGCACGGTGTCGCCACGCTTTTCGGTGAGATGCGACATGGTCGGCTCGTAGACCGCTCCCTTGCCACTGACTTCCGCCAGCATGCCCATGGTGAGGTCGAACTGGTGGTCGTAACCGGGCACGCGGCCTGGCCGCAGTTCGAGCGAGGCTTGGCTGCCGATCAGCTTGCGACGCTCGGCATTGTATCCTTCCGAGAGCAGGTATTCGGTCGGGATCTGCGCGAAATCCGGGTCGCCGTAATAGACCTCGCGGTCGGCGAAGGCGAGCTTCATGGCCTCGACGACAATATGCACGAAATCCGGTCCGGCCGGATCCATCGCCGAGAGGTCAAAGCCCTTCAGCAGCGCCAGCGATTGCAGGAGCACTGGCCCCTGCCCCCAGGCCGGCGTCTTGGCGACGGTCCAGTCGTGATAGTCATAGGTCTGCGGCGCCTCGACGGTCGCGTGCCAGTTGGCCATGTCGTCTGCCGTCAGCACGCCCTTGTGGCGGGCGCCGCTCGCATCCATCACCTCAGCCGTGGAGACATAACGGTCGATCGCCTCGGCCACGAAGCCGCGGTAAAAGGCGTCGCGGGCGGCCTCGATCTGGTTTTCGCGGCCGGTCTTGGCTTCGGCCTCGCCGATGAGGCGCTTCCAAGTTTCGGCGAGAACCGGGTTCTTGAAATTGCTCTGCGCTTCGGGAGCCACGCCGCCCGGAAGCCAGGTCGCGTAGGATGTCGGCCACTCTGTCTCGAAGAAGCCAGCAAGCCCCTTGATGGTGGCGGAAACGCGGGCAAGCATCGGGTGGCCCTGTTCGGCGTAGTAGATCGCCGGCTCGAGCACGTCGCGAACGCTCATCGTGCCGTAGTCGCGCAACATCAGCATCCAGCCGTCGAAGGCGCCGGGGATGACGGTCGCCAGCAGCCCGTCGCCGGGGATCAGCTTCAGGCCTTCCGACGTATAGTGCTCGATCGTCGCGCCGGCCGGTGCAGGTCCCTGGGCGCAGATGACTTCGACCTTGTCCTTCTTCTTCGAGTAGAAGATGGCCGGCATGTCGCCGCCCGGGCCGCAGAGATGCGGCTCGACGATCTGGAGCACGAAGCCGGTCGCGACAGCCGCATCGAACGCATTGCCGCCCTTTTCGAGGATCGCCATGCCGACGGCCGAGGCGATCCAGTGGGTCGAGGTGACGACCCCGAACGTGCCGAGGATTTCCGGCCGTGTGGTGAATTCAGTCATGGGTATAGGTCCTTTCACATCACGCTTCGCGCGGTCATCATGCTTCGCGGGGATCCAGCGCATCGCGCAGGCCATCGCCCAGGAGATTGAAACCAATCACGACGAGGAAGATCGCCGCACCCGGCCACATCGCCATCCAGGGCGCCTGGCTCAGGAAGTTCTTGGCAACGTTCAGCATCGAGCCCCAGGACGGGGCCGGCGGCTGCTGGCCGAGGCCGAGGAAGGAAAGGCTCGCCTCGGCGATGATCGCGGTTGCGATCGTCAGCGTCGCCTGGACGATGATCGGGGCAAAGACGTTGGGCAGGATGTAGCGGGTCATGATTTCAAAGTGGTTCAGGCCAACGGCGCGTGCGCCTTCGACATAATCCTCCGTCTTGACCGCCAGGACCTGACCGCGGGTCAGCCGCACGAAGATCGGCATGGCGGACAGGCCGATGGCGATCATCGCATTCATCAGGCTCGGGCCCAGGAATGCGGCGAGCGCGATCGCCATGATCAGGAAGGGCATGGCGAGCAGCGCCTCGGTGATGCGCGAGATCACCATGTCCACCCAGCCGCCGAAATAACCGGAGACGAGGCCGAAGGGCACGCCGATGCCGACCGCTATAGCAACCGAGAACACGCCGGCCATCAGCGATGCCCGGGCGCCCCAGATCATGCGGGACAGGATGTCGCGGCCGAGATCGTCGGTGCCGAGCCAATGCATGGCCGAGGGCGCCTTGCGGATCGCCGTCCAGCTCGTCGCGACGGGATCGATGATCGGCAGGATCGGCGCGCTCGCCGCGAGGATTGCGAAGAACAGGACGAAGACGGCGCCGACGAGCGCGCTCCGGTTCTTCTTCATCTTTCGCCAGGCGCGGCTCCTGTCGCGCTTGGCTGCCGCAACCGGCGGCGCTTGGTCGATCGTGGTCATAGGGTGGCCCTCAGACGCGGATTGAGCAGGACATAAAGAACGTCGGCGATGAGGTTCATCAGGATGAAGCCGACTGCCGTGCACAGCACGACGCCCTGCACCACCGCATAGTCGCGGTTGAAGACGGCATCGACGATCAGCTTGCCGAAGCCCGGAATGGTGAAGATCTGTTCGGTCAGCACCGCGCCGGCGAGCAGTTCACCGAACAGCAGCGCCGACAGCGTCACGACCGGCAGAAGCGCATTGCGGAAACTGTGGCTGAGCACCACTTCGCGCGGCGACAGGCCCTTGGCGCGGGCGGTGCGGATATAGTCGGCACTGAGTACGCCGATCATCGCCGAGCGGGTATGGCGCATCAGCGTCGCGGCCAGCGCATTGCCGAGCACGAAGGCCGGCATGACCATGGTCTGCAGCGAGCGGACGGGATCGACGAAGATCGACTCGAAGCCGGAGGCCGGCAGCCAGCCGAGCTGTACCGAGATCAACAGGATGAGCATGATGCCGAGCCAGAAATTCGGGATCGACAGGCCGGTCAGCGCCAGCACGTTAGCGATATAATCGATGAACGTGTTCTTCTTGACCGCCGCCAGGATGCCGATCGGTATGCCGATCAGCATGGCGAAGAACATCGCCATCACGGCAAGCTGGATCGTCACCGGCAGCTTCTGGAAGATCAGTTCCAGGACAGGCTGGTTGGTGCGCAGCGAAATGCCGAAGTCGCCGGTCAGCACACCGCCGAGCCAATAGAAATATTGCACCACGACCGGATCGTTCAGCCGGTATTTGTCGCGCAGGAATTCGATGACCGCAGGGTCACGTTCCTCGCCGGCCATCGCCAGAATGGGGTCGCCGGGCAGCAATTTCTGCAGTGAAAAGACAAAAATGGAGATGATCAGCAAGGTCGGTATGGCGACCAGCAGACGCTTTCCGATGTAGACAGGCATGACGCCGTCCCCCGTTGAGCAACATTGTTACGAAGCGATGCGGAAAAGTGCCGCATGGGTCCACTCCCATGCGGCACGGGAGGCTTAGCCTTTCTTGACGCCTTGCAGGCGGATCATGCCGTCAGGATTGGGCACGAAACCCGTGACGTTCTTCTTGTAGGCCCAGATCCACGACTGATGACCGAGATAGATGACCGGCATGTCTTCATTGAGGATCACGCCCGCAGCATCGTATTTCTGCTTGCGGACCGCGTCGTCGGTCGAGGCGCGCGCTTCATTGAGCAGCTTGTCGACGTCCGGGTTGCAGTATTTCACGTCGTTGATGCCGCCCTTGCAGGTGATGAACTGATGGATATTGCCATCCGGATCGACGCGGCCGGACCAGTCGGAGCGGCTAAGCTGAAAATTGCCGCGGGTCTGCTCTTCGAGCAGCGTCGCGAACTCGGTCGACTTCAGGCTGACGTCGAAGCCCGCTTCGGCAACCATCGACTGCAGGATCTGCATCATCTGCTGAGCGACCGGATTGTTGGGGATCTGCAATTCGACGGGGACACGGTCGAAACCGGCGGCCTTGATCAGAGCCTTGGCCTTGGCGACATCGCGGGCGGGAACCGGGATTGCCTTGTTGAACCACGGGCTATTCGGCGGGAACGGCTGATTGCCGCCAACGGCGGTGCCTTCATAAACGATCTGGTTCATGGCGTCGCGGTCGATCGCAAGGGAGAAGGCCTGGCGCAGGCGCTTGTCCTTGCCGAACGGGTTGTCGGCGCGCGGACCGTTGGCGATATTGGCGTAAAGCGCCATATAACCGATGTTGACGGTCGCGTCGTATTTTAGGCCCGAATTGCCCTTGACGGCGGTAACGTCGGTCGGAGCCAGACGCTCGATGAAGTCGAGGTCACCCGATTGCAGGTTGGCAAGGCGCACGGTCGTATCCGGGATCGGCAGGTATGTGACCTTGTCGACGAAGATCTTGTCCTTGTTCCAGTAATCCTTGAATTTTTCGAGCACGATGCGGTCCTGCTGGACGCGCTCGACAAACTTGAACGGGCCGGCGCAGACAGGCTTGGAGCCGAAATTGGCGCCGAGCGCCTTGGCAGCGGTCGGCGAGACGATCATGCCGGCGCGGTCGGAGAGCTGGGCGAGCAGCGTCACGTCTGGTGCCTTCAGCGTGAACTTGACTTCCAGCGGACCAGATGCCTCGACCTTGGCGACGGACGTCAGTTCGCTCTTGCGGCGAGATTCCGGCAGGGTCATATTACGTTCGATGGTGGCAACGACGGCGGCGGCATCGAGCGGGGTGTCGTCATGGAACTTGACGCCCTCGCGGATCTTCATCGTCAGTTCCTTGCCGTCGGCGGACCATTTCCACTCGGTGGCGAGTTGGGGAACGATCTTCAGGTCAGGTGAAACGTCGACCAGCTTGTCGCACAGGGCGGTATAGACGATACGGCCGACGAAGGTGCGGGACTGGGCCGGATCGAGAACGTCGGCATCGTCCTGCAGGCCAATGCGCAAATCAACCGCAAGCGCCGGAAAGGCGAAAAGTGCGCCGGCCAGCAGCGCGGTCGTAAGCTTGGTAAGTCGCATCATGATGAACATTCCTCTCTTGTTTTTAGGTTCCTGTTTTTAGTCTTGGCCGGTTTCCGGCTTCTGGTGGTGGGCCGCATGGCGGCCATTCAGCTTGCTTCGCTGAGCGACCCCTGTTCCACGGAGCCAAGGGACGTCGCGCGGATGAGCCGCTCCTGAAGCATCAGCAGGTGTTCGCGCATCGCCTCCCCTGCCCGTACCGGATCCCGTTCGGCGATCGCCTCGATGATGGTCTTGTGCTGCGCAAACGAGATGTTGACCGCGTCGCCGCTCGAACGGGCGCGCTCGCGGATCGCCCGCCATGCCTCGTCCTGGCGGACACGATTGATGACGTCGAAGATAGACAGGAAAAGCTGGTTGCCGGCGCTCTGGGCGATCAACCGGTGCAGCGTTCCATCCCACAATTCGCGGGCGTCGGCATCGCTGCTCTCGATGATCTTCAAGGCGATCTCTTGCATCTTGACGATATCCGCCGGCTTGGCACGCATGGCCGCGAGTTGGGCGAGCTGCGGTTCGATCCTCAGACGGACTTCCATGATCTCCATGAAGTCCGTGCCGGCGACGATTGCGCCCACGTGGTTGCTCCACTCACTCGGCCTTTCGCCGATAAAGGTGCCTGAGCCCTGACGGCGCCAGATGAGGCCTTCGGATTCGAGCACCTCGAGTGCACGTCGCACCGCGCGCCGGCTAATGCCCAGCATATCGGTCAACGCCCGTTCGGTCGGCAGGCGGCCCTCAGAACCGAATTCCCCCGCCCTTAAAAGCTCCCTCAGGCGATCCAGCGCATAGCTCGAATTGTCATGAGCCTCGCCGGCTTTGTCCTGTACCATTTATCGTACCAATTTCTGATTGGTCCGAATGGACGGCATTTCCCAACCTCCGTCAAGTTAATTTTTCGGCAATTCTTGCAGTGCACAAAATTGATGCATACAGATTGAAATCAAGGCTTGGACGGGCCGCAATCAAAACTTTAGAATAGGCGGCTACAAAGGGATTCGTGAGTGCTGCCGCATTGCGGCAGCCGTCAGATTCGGAGCGGAGCATCCCATGAACCAATACGACCTCATCGTCGTCGGCAGCGGACCGGCCGGTCGCCGCGCGGCCATCCAGGCAGCCAAGCTCGACAAGAAGGTTCTGGTCGTCGAACAGGGCAAGAGGGTCGGTGGCGTATCGGTCCATACGGGCACGATCCCGTCGAAGACGCTGCGCGAAACGGCGCTCAACCTGTCCGGCTGGCGCGAGCGCGGTTTCTACGGCAAGGCCTATCGGGTCAAGCAGGAGATCAGTGCGGAGGACCTGCGTCGTCGCCTGCTGATCACGCTCGACCACGAGGTCGAGGTGCTGGAACACCAGTTTGCCCGCAACCGCGTCCAGAGCATCCGTGGCAAGGCGACTTTCGTCACGCCCGACACGATGGCAATCGCCAAGGACGACGGCGACGTCATGCACGTCATGGGCAAGTCGATCCTGCTCGCGGTGGGCACCAAACCCTTCCGTCCCGACTACATGCCCTTCGACGGCAAGACGGTTCTCGACAGCGACGAGCTGCTCGAAATCGAGCAACTCCCCCGTTCGATGGTGGTCATCGGCGCCGGCGTTATCGGCATCGAATATGCGACCATCTTCAGTGCCCTGGATACCGCCGTCACCGTCATCGATCCGAAATCGACCATGCTCGACTTCATCGACAAGGAAATCGTCGAAGACTTCACCTACCAACTGCGCGACCGCAACATGAAGCTGCTGCTCGGCCAGAAGGCGGACAAGGTGGAGCGGCTGCCGGACGGCAAGGTTATGGTGCACGTGGACAGCGGCCGCCAGATCATTACCGACATGGTGCTGTTCGCCGCCGGCCGCATGGGCGCAACCGATACGCTGAACCTCGCCGCAGCCGGCCTCGAGGCCGACAGCCGAGGCCGCCTCAAGGTCAATCCGGAAACCTTCGAGACCTCCGTTCCGGGCATCTATGCCGCCGGCGACGTCGTTGGGTTTCCGAGCCTCGCCTCGACCTCGATGGAACAGGGCCGCGTCGCGGCGCGCGTCGCCGTCGGCGCAATCGCCAAGGAACCGCAGAAATATTTCCCCTATGGCATCTATGCCGTGCCGGAAATTTCCACCTGCGGCCTCACCGAAGAGGAAATGAAGGAGCGCGGCATCCCCTATGAATGCGGCATCGCCCGCTTCCGCGAGACCTCGCGTGGCCACATCATGGGCCTCGATACCGGCCTCCTGAAGCTGATCTTCTCGCTGAAGACCCGCCGCCTGCTCGGCGTCCACATCGTCGGCGAAGGTGCGACCGAACTCGTCCACATCGGCCAGGCGGTCCTGAACCTCAAGGGCACCGTTGAATATTTCGTCGAGAACACGTTCAACTATCCGACGCTCGCCGAAGCCTACAAGATCGCCGGCCTCGACGCCTGGAACCGCATGGGCGAAGGCCCGAAGGAAGCACCGGTCGCAACCTCCCAGTCCACGGACACGACCGCGACCACCACGGAACCTGCCAGCGAGAAGAAAAAAGCCGCCTCCAAGTGAGGCGGTAGTTCTCGCCAAGCCGTCCAATCAGACGAAAAAAGCCGCCCCGAAAGGCGGCTTTTCTTTGGTGTTGCGGAACCGCCCCGAAGGGCAATTCATCAACGCGAGTAGAATTCGACGACCAGCTGCGGTTCCATGATGACGGCGTAAGGAACGTCGCTCAGGCCCGGAATGCGGGCGAAGGTGGCAACCATCTTGTTGTGGTCGGCTTCGATATAGTCCGGAACGTCGCGTTCAGCGAGCGAAACGGCTTCGAGAACCGTAACCATCTGCTTCGACTTCTGGCGGACTTCGATGACGTCGCCGGCCTTGCAACGGTAGGAACCGATGTTGACGCGAACGCCGTTGACGGTGACGTGGCCATGGTTGACGAACTGGCGGGCAGCAAAGACCGTCGGAACGAACTTGGCGCGGTAGACGATCGCGTCGAGGCGCGATTCGAGCAGACCGATCAGGTTTTCCGAAGTGTCGCCCTTGCGGCGGTTGGCTTCGTCATAGATCGAGCGGAACTGCTTTTCGCGCAGGTCGCCGTAATAGCCCTTGAGCTTCTGCTTGGCGCGCAGCTGCACGCCGAAGTCGGAAAGCTTGCCCTTGCGGCGCTGGCCGTGCTGGCCAGGACCGTATTCGCGGCGGTTCACCGGGGACTTCGGACGACCCCAGATGTTTTCGCCCATACGGCGGTCGATCTTGTATTTGGACGATTCGCGCTTGCTCATCGTATTTCCTTATCAAACGGTTACACCGACTTGTTGCCAAGCCGGATCAAGGAAACACGCCCTCCTCTGAGCCCTGATTTAAGAGCTCTGACAGGTCTCTCACGAAAGCGTCCGGAGAAAACCACGGGACATGTCAGTGAAACACCGGGTCTTTCGGCCCGGCGTTGGCGCGGTGTTTAGGCGGATGTCACAGGAATGTCAACTACACCGGTCTCTTAACCTTTCGGCAAGGCTGTCTGCAGGCTTTTTTGACGGGACAAGGGGTTCGTACCATCTTAAGGAAAGGAGGTGTCGTGTCATGAATTCGAAACTCTGGAACAGCCCGATTAGGATCGAGAATCCCGAAACCGGCATGGTCCGCACCGTCAAGACGGTACGCGAAGCGAAGACCGTCCTCGATCGCTTCTGGCCTGCCTATCACGGCAGTCAGCATCATCTGGCGGAACAGGTCTGCGACGAGGCGTTGAAGGGAAAGTCGAGGCCTTCGGAAGCCCGGCGCGCCTTTATCGCCGCGGCGGTGGAAGCGCATTTTCACATCCACTGACCACCTATTCGGCAGCGGCCCTCGCCTCGCCCTCATCCGGCGCATCGGCACTGCCGGGCGCGGTCTCCGCCTGCAGATCCGGGAAGGCAACGATGCGCTTGCCCGAAAAGTCCGCATGCACGACGATCAGGCCCTGTTCCTCGAAATAACCGAGCAGGCGGCGGGCGCGACGCGCCGAATGGGTGCCGTAGGCGCGGGCGATCCGCGCGTCCGAGGGACACGGCTCCCCTGATATCGCCGCCTTCGCCATCAGCAGGAAAACGCCCTGCAGGTCATCCGAAACGCCGGATGACAGCGACAGCGCTGTCCCCCAGGCCTCGCCGGAAGCGGTTTCCACGTCGACGCCGGAACGGGTGATTGCCGTGCGGCGGCGGAATTCACTGAGCGAGAGCGGCGGACCCGGCAGGCGCCGCATCCGGGCGCGTACCAGAAAATCCTGATATAGGACGGAATCCGTCCGGTAGGCGGATTGCGGATCGTCGAGAATTTCGGACAGGACGGCGGACAACCGTTCTTCGCGCTCTTCGGCGGACAATTCCAGCTGGGCGACACGCGGCTCCTGCGGTGCCGCCACCGCTGATGGCGTCGAGCGCGACAGTTCGGCCAGGATATCCGTCGTCGGCCGCGGCGCCGGCGGGGCACGGCGGACCATCGGCCGGGTGAATTCTTCCGGATCCGGCGTGAAAATCAGGTCCTCGACGTCCTGCGGCGCATCCGGCAGCGGCATCAGCTTGGGGCTCGAAGAGCGCGCCGAGGTCTCGACCGTGCCGATGACGATCGGCAACGGACGGCGCGACAGTGCCGGGCCGAGGGCGACGAAATTGCCGCGCTTCAAGTCACGGAACATTTCCGCCTGGCGGCGGTCCATGCCGAGCAGGTCGGCGGCACGCGCCATGTCGATATCGAGGAAGGTGCGGCCCATCAGGAAGTTCGAGGCTTCGGCCGCGACGTTCTTGGCGAGCTTTGCCAGCCGCTGGGTCGCGATGACGCCGGCAAGGCCACGTTTTCGGCCACGGCACATCAGGTTGGTCATTGCACCGAGCGAAAGCTTTCTGGCGTCTTCCGACACATCGCCGCCGACCGATGGCGCAAACATCTGCGCTTCGTCGACCACGACCAGAACCGGATACCAGTATTCGCGATCGGCATCGAACATGCCGTTGAGGAAGGCGGCGGCGGCGCGCATCTGCTCTTCGAGATCGAGGCCTTCGAGCGTCAGGACGCAGGAGACGCGATTCTTGCGGATGCGGTTGGCGATGCCGGCAAGCTCGGCTTCGCTGCGCTCGCCATCGACCACGACATGGCCGAATTTTTCAGAGAGCGTGACGAAATCGCCTTCCGGATCGATCACCACCTGCTGCACCCAAGGCGCGGACTGTTCCAGAAGGCGGCGCAGGAGATGCGACTTGCCGGAGCCGGAATTTCCCTGGACGAGCAGACGCGTCGCCAGAAGCTCCTCGATATCGAGCTTGGCCGGATCGCCCCCGGACACAATTCCCATATCGATGCCGACCTGCAATGCACTTACCTCGTATGCTGTCTCTTCGCGGTGACCGTTGGAAGCCGCGACTCCGGAACTCTAACAGAGATCGGGATTCGTTTCGCCGGGCAAGATCGAAAATGCACAGGCCTTTAGGAGCTACTCGAAATTGAGCTGCCAGGACATGCCGAAACGATCCTGAAGCCAGCAGAATTTCCGGCTGAACCCGTAATTGTCGGTGGGCATCAGGAACATCCCGCCCTCGCTCAGAGCTTCGGCCAGCCGCGTGAGCTCCTCTTCGGCCCCGCATTCCACAAAAAAGGAAAAGGACGGCGTGAAATCGAAGACATGCTTTACCGGGCTGTCGATGCAGACCACCTGCTGGCCCGCGACCTCGAAGGTGGCGCGAAACACGCTGCCTTCCGGCCCCGCCTCGCCCGGGCCGTAACGCCTGATGTCGTTGATCCTACCTGCCGGCAGCACTGACGTATAGAAGGTGATCGCCTCCTCGCAGGTGCCGCCCTGGAACATCAGGAAGGGCCGGACGGATTTCACTGGACCAGACATCGGGTTCTTCCTTTACGAAGCGGCCCTTCGATAGAGCGCCAGAGACCCCGCGAGCGCCAGAAGCGCGCCGCCGCAGAGCCGGTCAAGCCAGAGCGCGCCTTTCTTCTTCAACAGATGCACCGCCCGCGAGCCGAGCAGCGCATAGGCGAACATAACCGCGAAATCGATCAGCGCAAAGACGAGCGCCAGGATCGCATATTGCGGAAACTGCGGCGCATCCGGCACGATGAACTGCGGCAGGAAAGCCGAGAAGAACAGGTATCCCTTGGGATTGGTCACCGCGACGAGGAAGCTCTTCAGGAAGATTGACGTCGCGGAACCCGAACCGGCGGCAGCAGCGCCTGCCGTTACGTCAAGCGAGCCTTTCGAGCGCAGAAGCATGAACCCGAGAAACGCGAGATAACCGGCACCCAGCCACTTGACGACCGAGAACCAGAATTCGGAGGCCGCCAGCAGCGCACCGAGGCCGAGAGCCACTGCGCCGATCAGCACGAAATCGGAGATCATCGCACCGGCCATGCCAGGCAGCGCACGGCGCAGACCAAAACGCGAGCCGTTGGTGAGCGCCAAGAGAACGGTCGGCCCGGGTGTGGCGATGCCAATGAACGCGACGATCGCAAAGGCAAGCAGGGTAATGTCACTCATCGCTCTTCTCCTACCAGAGGTGCCGGCCGTCGATGACCGTGTGCGGCCAGTCTTCCGCGTCGAAATCATCGAATAGCCGTGCATTCATAGCGATACGCCGGGTCTTGCCATCCCACGTGCCGTCCGGCTGAAAATCCGGGCTGTCGCTATAGGTGGTGCAGCCGCACGTGCCGCAGAAATGATGCGCCACCGTTTTGGTGTTCCACCGATAGACCTTGTCGCTCGTAGCATTGGCCGTGACCTTCACCTGCGCCGGCTCGTAATAGGCATGGAGCGCGCCGCGCCTTGAGCAGTAAGTGCAGGTGCAGCGGGTGAGTGCCTGCGGCAGTTCACCCTTGATCTCGAAAACGGTCTCGCCGCAATGGCAACGCCCGGTGATCATCAGTTGCTCCTCCTTGACGACGCTCAGACGGCTGCCCGCTTGAAGCCGACCGACAACAGCCCGGCGCCAATCATCAGCGAACCGCCGGTGCGGTTGACGATCCGCTGGACCTTCGGCTTGCGGATCGTGTTGCGGGCCATCGAGGCCAGCAGGCCGTAGAGCGTGGCGTTCAGGGTTGCGAGCACCAGGAAGGTCACTTCGAAGACCACCATCTGGAAGAACAGGGGCTGGCTGAGGTCCAGGAACTGCGGCAGGAAAGCCACGAAGAAGACAATGCTCTTCGGGTTCAGCGCGGTGACCACATAGGTGTGCAGGAAAATCTTGAACGGCTTTACCGACGTCACTTCGGCCTCGCCGAGATCGGCGGCCCGTGCGGAAACCGGGGCACGCCAGAGCTTGATGCCGAGATAGATGAGGTAGGCGGCACCCACCCATTTCAGCACGGTGAAGAGCGCAGCAGAGGTCGCAAGCAGAGCGCCGAGCCCGAGCATGGAAGCGGTCATCGCCGTGAAATCGCCGAGCGCCGTGCCCGCGACGGTGGCCGATGCCACCTTGCGGCCATGGCTCAGCGCATAAGAAATGACGAGCAGGATCGTCGGCCCCGGAATGGCCAGGAGAACCGACGAAGCGGCGACGAAAGCGAGCCAGTGTTCAAGTGACATGCGAATGCTCCTCAATAGAATAAAGGGAGCAAGCCATTGTTTTTTTCAGTTTGCAAGCGGGTTCTTGGCAGGCATCGCTTTCGCGATCAAGCCGCCTTGGTATCCAGCGGGCGAACCGGCGGCTGCTCGCGTTCCATGGCCTGCGCCAGGTCATAATTCGCCTGCATCGACAACCATGCGCGGGCAGTACTGACGCCCGCTCGTTCCAGGCGGACCGCCAGATCAGGGCTGATCCCTGCGCGTCCATGCAGCACGCGCGACAGAGCAACCCGTGACATGCCGAGACGCGTCGCCGCTTCCGTCACCGACAGACCGAGCGGGACAAGCACGTCCTCGCGCAGAAGCTCACCGGGGTGCGGAGGAGATTTCATCATCGTTACGGCTCCTTTCAGTGGTAATCTTGATAATCGACGAGTTCGACGTCCGGGCTGACAAAACGAAACGTCACCCGCCAGTTGCCGTTGACCCAGATCGACCAATGGCCTTTCAGGTTTCCTTTGAGCGGATGCAGCTTGAAGCCAGGCAAGTTCAAATCTTCCGGACTGACTGCGACATCGAGCAGGCCCAGAATACGCGCCAATTTAGCCGCATGAGCGGCCTGAATGCCTTTCGTCGTACCGGAACGGTAAAAAGCCTCGAGTCCCTTGTGCCGGAAGCTGACGATCATGGCTCACCGTATCGCGTATCGCAACGCGATACAAGCTTGACTATGCGGTCCGGCGGTGGAGTCGTATGTCGGGAAGAGATGCCCTCTCCAGTATCCGCGATCCTCTTCCGGTGTGTAAAGCTGAGCCAACCAGGGCAGCCGCTCGTCGAAGGAAGTACGGTGAACGCTCGCAGCGGCCGCCATATCGTCACGGCAAAGCTTGCGGAAGACGGCTGTCATTCTTTCAGCTCCAGCCATAGAATCCTCCACGAGAGGCCCCGGCGGAAGTCCCGCCGGGGACCCATCTCAGTCCTTTCACAGCCGGATGTCCCAAAGGGTGAACCGGACATTTCGGCGGTCGTCCTCGAGTTCGGGGAAACCGACATCGCGGCGCATCCGGTTGGAAAGATCAGAGATCTGGTTCCGTTCTTGACGACGCCTCCAGGCTGCCAGGAGCAGTGCGCCAGCAGTCTTCCAGACGCCATGCTCGCGGCAGAGTTCATGAACCGCAGCCGAAAGGGTATCAGCAACCATAAATTGTGATTCACGCATGATTTTCCGTCCCGGCGCATGTTGCGACCAGGTCCTCTGAGATGAAGAAAGACGTGCGGATGCGGACGAGGAAACACGGTAAATCGCGTCGTCAGCCGGTCACGTCAGATCAATGGGAAAAGTGCCAAAAGCGGCGGAAATCCAGCCTTATACAGCCTGGAAACACATGCCGGCCGGCATCGATGTGCGAGACACCGAGGCCACAATAGCCGTTCCGCCAGAAAGGCGCATATACATGGTAATGGACTTCATTTCACGCCTCCTGTGTTCGATTTGCGGAATGGATAAATAATACACGAGATCGTCCGATGAGCAAGCGCACAATCGCGAATTGCAGTCATCACGGAAAAACCGTGGCAAATAAGCCACATTGCTCGTTGGCGCTCAGGCCCTCAGCCCAAAACCCTGCATCAGACGGCGGGTGGCGAAGTCGGGATTGCCGGAGGTGAAGACGGCGAAGTCGTAGTTATCCGGATGTTCTGCGCCCTCGATCAGCGGCACTTTTCGGCGTGCCTGCCTGGCGATCGCCTCAGCCGGATCGAGCCAGTCGACCGGCCAGGGGGCAAGCCGGCGGAACACGTTGGCCATGAAGGGGTAATGGGTGCAGGCGAGCACGACGATATCGGTTTTTCGGCCCTCCTTCTCGACGAAACACGGCGCAATCTCGGCCAGCACCGCCTCGTCGGAAATCGTCTCGCCCCGAATATACGCTTCCGCCATGCGGGCGAGGTTCTGCGAGCCGACAAGACGCACGTGACACTGGGTGGCGAAGGATTGGATAAGGTCGCGGGTATAGGCGCGCTTGACGGTGCCCGGCGTCGCGAGAACCGAGACGAGGCCTGACCGGGTGCGTTCGGCCGCCGGCTTGACCGCCGGCACGGTGCCGACGAAGGTCATCTTCGGAAAAGTCTCGCGCAGGTCGGCGCCGACCAGCGTGAAGGCGGTATTGCAGGAGATGACACAGACTTCGGGATCGTATTCGTCAAGCAGTTTTGCAAAGAGCGTGATGATCCTCTCGCGCAAAGCGGGCTCTTCCCAGTCGCCATAGGGGAAACCAGCATCGTCGGCGACATAGATGAAGCCGCGTTCCGGGATCAGCACGCGTGCCTCGCGCAGCACGGTCAGCCCACCAATGCCCGAATCGAACATCAGCACGGGTTTCGATTCATTCGTCTGCGTCATTCCCCGCCTTCTCCCCAGATGCCCCTTTGGGCAGATCCGCCTTTTCAGGCTTCGGCCCGTGCTTTTTCGACCATCCGCGGGGAAAACGGTCGAGCGAGTTGATGACGCCCCGGAACACGCTGATCTCCTGTTCCGTAAAACCTCGCCGCGAGATGACAGCGCGGAGGTTGTCGATCATTCTTGGCTTTTTCGCGGGCGGATGGAAATAATTGCGGGCATCCAGCGCCTCTTCCAGGTGCTCGAACAGCCCAATGACCTGTTCCTTGGTGGAAGGACGCTGCTCGATCGGCAGAAAGACCGTCTCGGCAAGATCGTCCATGCCCGATTTCATCCATTCATAGGACATCAGCAGCACCGCCTGCGCGATGTTCAGCGAGGCGAAGGCAGGGTTGACGGGAAAGGTGACGATCTCGTCGGCGAGCGCCACCTCCTCATTGGTGAGGCCCCAGCGTTCGCGGCCGAACAGAATGCCGGTCTTCTCGCCTGCCTTGAATTTGGTGCGCAGGGTCTCGGCCGCGGTCACCGGAGAACGCACCGGCTTAAAGCCATAACGCTCGCGCGCCGTCGTCGCATAAACGAAATTGAGATCGGCAATCGCTTCTTCCAGCGTTTCGAACACCTTGGTGCCGTCGATGACGTGGTCGGCCTTGGAGGCGGCGGAGCGAGCCTTTTCGCTCGGCCAACCGTCGCGCGGTTTGACGAGGCGTAGTTCCGCGAGGCCGAAATTGGCCATGGCGCGCGCCACCATGCCGATATTCTCGCCGAGCTGCGGCTCGACCAGGATGACCGCCGGTCCTTCGGCTATAAGTTCGCGCTCGCTGTTGGTGCCTGACATTTCTGTTTCCGTATCCAAATCCGAGGCCGCAATAGCGGTGACCGGGGCAATCGGCAAGCCTTATGCCGTTGCGGGATAAAGCCTGCCCAGCATGGTGCCGATCATTTCGACGCCAACGCGACTGCCGTGCTTGAAGATCGGCAGGTGGCGGCTGCCGCCGCGGCTCAGCTTACGCTTCACCACGAAACATTCCGATCCACGCGCGGAGAGCGCGTCGATATTGCCCAACGTATCCTCCAGTGCCGTCAGCACAGGGCCTTCCGGCTTGTGTCCCGCCTGGACCGCGTTGCGGGCGAAGATCCGCGCCCAATAGGTAGCGCCGAGGAAGATGCCGAGCGTCTGGCGAACCTGGCCCGGACGACTGACAACCGACCAGGTGGTGCCAAGCGGACGCGCGGCGAGCGTGACCTCGCGATATGAGGCGTCGAGCTTGTGAGAGAGCGCGATGATCTCAAAACCGCTTCGGCCCTCCCTGACTGCGGAAAGAAGCTCGCGAAGGCCATCGAACCAGCGCCCCAACGCGAGATCGAGGGTCGAGCGTGTTGAAGCCGGGAAAACGAGGAAGGCGACGATGGTTCCCGCTAGTGCGCCGATCAGCGTTTCCTCGATCCTGAGCTGCAGGAGGTCGAGGGTCAGCACGCCGGTCATGCCATAGATCAGGCAGAGCACGATCGAGATGAAGAAGGTCATCGCTGCATAGGAGATCTGCAGGCAATAGAAGCCGAGGAAGATGCAGAGCACTGCGATCGGCGCCGATACCAGCGGATAACCGCCGATCAGCGTTGCCAACACAAGCCCGGCCGCAATGCCGAGCAGCGTGCCGATCGAGCGCTGAAGGGCTCTGATCGCCGCGTCGCCGCGCGACTTGGTGTTTGTGAAGATCAGGAAGGCGGTCAGTACCGCCCAGAACCAACGGTCGCGCGACAGCATCAGGCCAAAGGCCATCGCCAGGCTCGACGCGATGGTGATCTGCACCGCGGATCGCATCACCGGGTTCTTGAGCGAGAAATCGATCTTTGCCGAGGCCGGCGAGGCAACGGCATCCTCGATGACCCGGAAACGGTCGCGCCGCCCTTCCTCGACGGCTTCCGTCAAGGCCGCCCTCGCCGTCTGCAGCCAGATTAGAGCGCGGGCATTCTCCGCCACCCGGTCGTCGCCGGCGACCGCCGGGCTGGCTGCGATCTTCTCGGCCATATCCCGGTCGCCCTCGATCAGGGCGTGAACGAGCAGGAAGGGCGGCAGCGCCTCGAAGGAGAGCACGATCACGCTTTCCGCGGCGAGATGCACGTCGAAGATCTTCATCGTGAGAGACGTGAGCGGCTCGTCTTCCGGATCGATCGTGCCATCGGCCGTGCGGGGAAGGAAACCCTCGGCCATCAGCACGACGTCCTTCAACCGCTCCTCGAGCTGCCGCAATTCGCGCCGATCTCCATCCGAGATGATCCCGCCGCTCGATAGAACCGCGAGCTTCATCAGGATATCGCCCACCCTGCCCTGGATCGCCACCAGTGACCGCAGAAGGTCGCGCCGCCAATCGTCCGGCAGGAGATAGGTGCGGACCAGATGGCCGATGACGACCGCGATCACCGGACCGATGGCCCCCAAAGGAAGATCGGAAAGGTTCGGCTTGAGATAGGCGCCCATGAAATAGGACGTAAACGCGAACATGCCGACAGCAAATCCGCGCGGCCCGTAGACGCGCCCGACGGTAGCGCCAGCGATGACCACCAGGAACATCGGATCGGAGATGTAGCGATAGTCTTCCAGTGCCGCGGCGAGCCCGACACAGAGCAAGCTGACGGCGCCGCCGATCAGCCGCGTCTTCAACTGGTCCGACGGCAGCCGGTCGCGGACAGCGACACCTCCTTCGATCGAGAGGATGATCGCAAGCCCGTAGGCGATCGTCGGCAGCGCCAGACCGGCCGTGTGGATGAGCGCTAGGCAGGCCACCGCGCCAATCACGGTCAGCGTCACCCGTCCTGCCATGCGCAGGCGCGACAGCGCCGGGTCGTTGGCGAGCAGCCAGTCTCGGATCTTTGCGGCAACCGTCATCAACCACCCCAGGCGGGTGCCGGCACCCGCTCCTGGCCGGCGAATATATCGCGTTGATAAAGTTTGGCGATACCGTGCATGGGGCTGAGGGCCACGATCGACAGATCGGCGGGCTGCCCGATCACCGGCACGGTTACTCGCCCTTGGCGATCGAATGCATCTCTTCGATCACCGAATCCCGCTCGCCGTCGGCGACGCGGTGGATGTCGTCGATGACAGGCTTGCCGGCTTCCTGGATGACGTCGAAATGCAGTTCGTTGACACTGTCCTTCACCGCGGCCTCATCGACGCAGGTCCACATCTTGAAGGTCACGGTAACGTCGGTCATGCCGTTGGCGCCCGGTGCCGAGGTGGTCTTGATTTCCTTCAACGGACAGCCGTCCTGCGACGAGGTGACCACATCGTAGCCGAAGGGATCGCCCGGCTGGTTGTTCTCCGTGTCATAGGCCGGGTGTTTGGCGGCTTCCGCATAGGCGCTCTGGAACTTCTTGCTGAACAGGCGCGACAACGGATCCGCATCGAAGATGTATTTCCATTCGCTGTCGACGGTGTTCCAGTTGTCCTCGGTGATCTTCATCACCTCTTTCACCGGATCGGTAACATCAGCCGCCGAAGCGAAGGTCGAGATGAATGAAAAGGCAAGGGCAAGCGGCAAGGTCCGCATAACATCAAATCCGGCTGTTGGAGAGCGATTTGGCCGGACATTAATCAGGCTTTGTGGTTTGGCAAGGGCAATCGTCCACAGGCCCGGACGCACCGCGATTTCTCGCGCGAAAAGCCGCATATGATGGCCTCAATGCCTTTGCGTTCCGGCCCGGCGATGTTATAGCGCACCCACTGGTGTCCACCCGTCGGGACCTTGAGGTCCCTTCTATGTCCAAGAGGAATTCCATGCAAAAGATCAAGGTAGCCAACCCGGTCGTCGATCTCGACGGCGACGAGATGACCCGCATCATCTGGCAGCTCATCAAGGACAAGCTGGTCCTTCCCTATCTCGATCTCGACATCGAATATTACGACCTCTCGGTCGAGAACCGCGACGCCACCAACGACCAGGTGACCATCGACGCCGCCAACGCCATCAAGAAGCACGGCGTTGGCATCAAGTGCGCGACGATCACGCCGGACGAAGCCCGCGTCAAGGAATTCAATCTCAAGGAAATGTGGAAGAGCCCGAACGGCACGATCCGCAACATCTTGGGCGGCGTCATCTTCCGCGAGCCGATCATCTGCAAGAACGTGCCGCGCCTGGTTCCGGGCTGGACCAAGCCGATCGTCGTCGGCCGCCACGCCTTCGGCGACCAGTACAAGGCGACCGACTTCAAGTTCCCGGGCAAGGGCACGCTATCGATCAAGTTCGTCGGCGAAGACGGCCAGGTGATCGAGAAGGAAGTGTTCAAGGCTCCGGGCGCCGGCGTGGCCATGGCGATGTACAACCTCGACGAATCGATCCGCGATTTCGCCCGCGCTTCGCTGAACTACGGCCTGATGCGCAAGTGGCCGGTCTATCTGTCGACCAAGAACACCATCCTCAAGGCCTATGACGGCCGCTTCAAGGATATCTTCGAGGAAGTCTTCAACGCTGAATTCAAGGAACAGTTCGACGCGCTGAAGATCACCTACGAACACCGCCTGATCGACGACATGGTCGCAGCGGCGCTGAAATGGTCCGGCGGCTACGTCTGGGCCTGCAAGAACTATGACGGCGACGTCCAGTCCGACATCGTTGCCCAGGGCTTCGGCTCGCTCGGCCTGATGACCTCGGTTCTGCTTTCGCCCGATGGCCGCACCGTCGAAGCGGAAGCTGCCCACGGCACCGTCACCCGTCATTACCGCCAGCACCAGAAGGGCCAGGAGACCTCGACGAACTCGATCGCCTCGATCTTCGCCTGGACACGTGGCCTCGCACATCGCGCCAAGCTCGACGACAATGCTGCCCTTGCAAAGTTCGCGGCCACGCTCGAAACCGTCTGCGTCGACACCGTCGAAGCCGGCTACATGACCAAGGACCTGGCGCTGCTCATCGGTCCGGATCAGCCGTGGCTCTCGACCACCGCCTTCCTCGACAAGGTGGACGAAAATCTCAAGGTGGCCATGGCTGCCTAAGTCCGAAAAATCGGCTAATCATTCCACGGCGGGGAGCAATCTCCGCCGTTTTCTTTTGTGAGGAAGTTTGCCATGACCGCCACGACGACACCTGCGATCATCCGTCCGCTCGAGCCAGCCGACCGCACCGCCTGGGAACCGCTCTGGGAAGCCTATCTGCGCTTCTACGAGACCGTGTTGCCGAAAGAGATGTACGATCTCACTTGGAGCCGGCTTCACGATTCCACCGAGCCGATGCATGCTCTCGGCGCATTCGACGAGACCGGCAAGATGATCGCTATCGCGCATGTCATCTTCCACCGATCCTGCTGGCTGCCCGAATCGACGTGTTATCTGCAGGACCTCTATGTCAAGAATACCCTACGCGGCCGCGGAACCGGCGCAGCCCTGATTGAAGCGGTGGCAGATCTGGCGCGCGCAAACGGAGCCGGGCGGCTCTACTGGCTCACTCAGGAGAGCAATGCCGCAGCGCGGCGGCTCTACGACCGCATCGCCCAAAACTCCGGCTTCATCCAGTACCGGAAGGCGCTCTAATTCGCCTTGGCACCTTGATTGAAAAGCAAGCTGCACCAAAACATAAACGTCACTGCCCGGAGGACCACATGTCAGATGAACTTGTGCTCTACACAAATCCGATGTCACGCGGCCGGATTGCCCGGTGGATGCTGGAGGAGGTCGGCATCCCCTATCGTACCGAAATCCTGCATTTCGGCACAACGATGAAGGGCGACGCCTACAGAAGCGTCAACCCAATGGGCAAAGTGCCGAGCCTCGCGCACGGCAAGATTGTCGTCACCGAATGCGCAGCGATCTGCGCCTACCTGGCGGATGTCTTTCCGCAGGCGGGTCTTGCGCCCGCCCCCTCCAAGCGAGCCGACTATTACCGCTGGATGTTCTTTGCGGCCGGTCCACTGGAAGCAGCCATCAGCAACCGCGTGCTCGGCTTCGAGGTGCCGAAGGAACGCGAGCGGATGGTCGGTTACGGCACCTATCAGGATGTCATGGATACGCTGGAAGCGGCCGTTCGGGCGAACGCCTATATCGCCGGCGACACGTTCAGCGCCGCGGATGTCTATGTCGGCTCGCAGCTCGGCTACGGACTGCGGTTCGGCACGATCGAAAAACGCGCAGCATTCGAACAGTATTTCGGACGACTTGCGTTACGCGAGGCTTATCAGCGGGCCAACGACAAGGACAATGCCGCGGCTGCCGAGCTGCAGAACGCGGGATAGGCTTTACGGATCAGCGGTCGACACCGCCCGGCGATCGCTTGGGCGACGGAGTGGGTATCGGCTTTGCGTTGCCGGCGTCGAAACGCAGCATCCATTCATTGCTCATGGAGCTGGCAAGGATCACCGGCCCGACAGGCGGCTTTACGGATTGCGTGCCAGTCGACTGGATGCTGGCCGAACGGACAGCCAAGGGATCCGGCCGCTCGATCGGAACCGGGACGTTCGTCGCGACCATCGGATCCGTGCCGGTCGACGGAATGGACGCAACGTCGAATTCCTTGGCCTGGATCAGACTGAACGGGTCGGGATTGCTCTGCACGAGTGCGAGCACGTATTCGTCTGCTGGTTTCGGCGGCGGCGTCTGCAGCTCCCCGTCCCTGTCGCGCTTCTCGTAGAAGGCGTTGCCGCCAGCGACCGTCACATAATGCATGTTCTGATAGGGGAAGCGTAAGCCGGCCGTGTGAAAAAACATGGCGTCCCTGACTTCCGGGTTCCGCTCGCCGCGAATGATCGCATCGACCGCGGCATCGAGTTCCGGAACCGTTTCGTCGTTGATCGGTCGCGTCAGGACACCCGGCGCAAACTGCTTTTCCTGAGCAACTATGCCGCAAATGCTGGGCGGATAGGCATCCGAAGTCAGCCTGTTCATGATCACGGTGCCGACCGCCATCAACCCTTCACGGCTCGACCGCTGCGACTCGAAATACATTGCCCGCTTCATGCAGTCACGATCGGCCGGCGTGTAGTGATAGACCTGTTTCCTGGAGACCGGTGCAGGCTTCACGGTCGTGCTCGCGGGTGAGATGGACGACGTCGTCTGCGCCGACGTGCATGCTGATAGAAGCATCATCCCAACCAGGCCTACTGCCGGCCGGAGAAGGGCCTTATCGCTCGCCGTCATTGAATATCCCCCCTGCGGTATAATTCCAAAAATCGCTACGGCGCGAAAAGGGATACCTCAAAAATTGATTCAGATCAAACGCCATAAGAGACAATCAAAACTGGGAGGAAAATCGTTCCGGTTGCAGGCCGGCCTAGCGGCAAGCCCCTTCGAACCGAGGCCTTGCCAGACGTGCCGAAACGACGTCTTACGACGGTCTTCCTAATGGAAAGTTGACTTCCCACCCTTCCGTTCACTGAGATTCGGCGTAGAGCAGTTCTGGAACCAAAAGCGTCCGGAGCTGGAATCCAAAGCCAGAAGCGATAGGGGCCGACGCCGCTCCGCCTCTATCGGCTTCCCTAGCTCCGCAGCCCCGGCGCCTCGTAACCGGTGCGTTCTACATATTCCGTATAACCGCCGTCATAGCGGTGGATGCCCTCGGGCGTCAGTTCGAGCACGCGATTCGACAGTTCGGCGAGGAAATGCCGGTCGTGGCTGACGAACAGCATCGTGCCTTCGTATTCCGACAGCGCCTTGATCAGCATTTCCTTGGTGTCGAGGTCCAGGTGGTTGGTCGGCTCGTCGAGGACGAGGAAATTCGGCGGGTCGAACAGCATGGCGGCCATCACCAGACGGGCCTTCTCTCCGCCGGACAACACCCGGCATTTCTTCTCGACATCGTCGCCTGAAAAGCCGAAGCAGCCGGAAAGTGCCCGCAGCGACCCCTGCCCCGCGCGCGGAAACTGTTCTTCCAGCCATTCGAAGACGGTCAGGTCGCCGTCGAGGAGATCCATGGCGTGCTGGGCGAAATAGCCCATCTTGACGCTGGCGCCGATCGAGACGCTGCCTTCGTCCGGCTCGGTCGAGCCCGTCACCAGCTTCAGCAGCGTCGATTTGCCGGCGCCGTTGATGCCCATGATGCACCAGCGCTCGCGCCGCTTCACCATGAAGTCGAGACCTTCGTAGATCGAGCGGCTACCGTATCGCTTGGCGACATTCCTGATGTTGACCACGTCTTCGCCGGAACGAGGCGCCGGCTGGAATTCGAAGGCGACCGCCTGGCGGCGTTTTGGCGGCTCGACACGCTCGATCTTGTCGAGCTTCTTGACCCGGCTCTGCACCTGGGCTGCATGACTGGCGCGCGCCTTGAAGCGCTCGATAAACTTGATCTCCTTGGCAAGCATCGCCTGCTGGCGCTCGAACTGCGCCTGCTGCTGCTTTTCGTTCTGAGCCCGCTGCTGCTCGTAGAAACCGTAGTCGCCGGAATAGGTGGTGAGCGATCCGCCGTCGATCTCGATGATCTTGGTGACGATTCGGTTCATGAACTCGCGGTCGTGCGAGGTCATCAGCAGCGCGCCGTCGTATCCTTTGAGAAACTGTTCGAGCCAGATCAGGCTTTCGAGGTCCAGATGGTTGCTCGGTTCGTCGAGCAGCATGACGTCCGGGCGCATCAGCAGGATGCGGGCGAGCGCCACGCGCATCTTCCAGCCGCCGGACAGCTTGCCGACATCGCCGTCCATCATCTCCTGCGTGAAGCTCAAGCCGGCGAGAACCTCGCGTGCGCGGCCTTCGAGACCGTAGCCGTCGAGCTCCTCATACCGCGCCTGCACCTCGCCGTAACGTTCGATGATCTGGTCCATCTCGTCGAGGCGGTCCGGATCGACCATCGCCGATTCGAGTTCATGCAGTTCGGCGGCCACGACGCTCACCGGACCGGCGCCATCCATCACTTCGGTGACGGCGCTGCGGCCGGCCATTTCGCCGACATCCTGGTTGAAATAACCGATCGTGACGTTCTTTTCGACGGAAACCTGCCCCTCGTCCGGCATTTCCGAGCCGGTGATCATCCGGAAGAGCGTCGTCTTGCCGGCCCCGTTCGGGCCGACGAGGCCGATCTTCTCGCCACGGTTCAGCGCCGCGGAGGCCTCGATGAAGAGGATGCGATGGCTGTTCGATTTGCTGATATTTTCAATGCGGATCATGGGCGGGCGGGCTCGAAAGGTTTCATTACAACAAAAAGCCGGGTCGTCGCCGACCCGGCTTTTCTACACAATCAATGCGAAGGTTATTCGGCGCTGTCTTCAGCAGCCTTCTTCTTCGGAGCAGCCTTCTTCTTCGGAGCGGCTTCTTCGCCTTCGGCGGCTTCATCAGCAGCTTCGGCCTTGGCAGCCTTCTTCGGAGCGGCCTTCTTCTTGGCCGGCTTTTCAGCGCTTTCCGAGCCTTCTTCGTCTTCAGCCATCAGCTCTTCCTTGGTCACGACCTTGTCGGTGACCTTGATCTCGGAGAGCAGCTTGTCGACGACCTTCTCTTCGAAGATCGGCGCGCGCAAGGAGGCGGAAGCGCCGGGGGTGTTGCGGAAGAAGTCGAGGATTTCCTTCTGCTGGCCCGGGAACTGCTGGAGCTGCGCATAAAGGGCGCGCTGCATTTCTTCCTCGGTCACTTCGACGCCGGCCTGTTCGCCGATTTCGGAGAGAACGAGGCCGAGACGAACGCGGCGCTCAGCCAGCTTGCGATACTCGACGCGTGCGTCTTCCTCGGTCGTCTCTTCGTCTTCGAAGGTCTTGCCGGACTGCTGCAGGTCGGTGTTGATCTGGCGCCAGATGTTTTCGAACTCGGCGTCGACGAGACCCTGCGGGGTGTCGAACTGGTACATGCCGTCGAGCTGATCAAGGATCTGACGCTTGACCTTCTGGCGGGTGACGCTGCCGTACTGGCTTTCGATCTGGCCGCGGACGATCTCCTTGAGGCGATCGACGGATTCGATGCCGAGCTTGGAGGCGAGTTCGTCGTTGATCTCGAGAGCGGCCGGAGCGGCGACTTCCTTGACGGTGACGTCGAAGGTGGCTTCCTTGCCAGCGAGGTTCGCAGCCGGATATTCGGCCGGGAAGGTCACGGTGATGGTCTTGTCTTCACCGGCCTTGACGCCGACCAGCTGGTCTTCGAAGCCTGGGATAAAGCGGCCGGAGCCGAGAACCAGTTCGGCATCTTCGGCGGTACCGCCGTCGAAGGCAACGCCATCGACCTTGCCGAGATAGTTCATGGTAACGCGGTCGCCATCGGCGGCCTTGCCACTCTTGGTTTCGAAGGTACGGGCGCTCTCGGCGATCTTCTCGATCTGCTCGTTGACTTCGTCTTCGGTGACTTCGACGACTTCACGAACGACGGAAAGGCCGTCGGTCGGCTGCAGCTCGATGTCCGGGATGACTTCGTAGGAGAGCGTGAATTCGAAATCGACCTCGGCGTTCAAGATCTTTTCGGCTTCGTTCTCATCCTCGGTCATGGCGACCGACGGCTGGGTCGCCGACTTCTCGCCGCGGTCGGTGAGAATCTCGGTCGGGCGTTCGCGGACGATCTCGTTGACGAGATCCGCCATGATCGACTTGCCGTACATCTTCTTCAGATGAGCGATCGGCACCTTGCCCGGACGGAAACCGTTGATGCGGACCTTGTCCTTGGCGTCGGCGAGGCGCACGTTCAGCTGCGCTTCCATATCCCGCTTGGGGATTACGACCTTGATTTCGCGCTTCAGCCCTTCAGCGAGCGTTTCGGTAACCTGCATTTTCATACCTTCATATCGTGGCGGCGGTGCTCAGACAGCCGTTGGTTTCAATGAGCACATCGCCGGAACTTTGAGAGACCGGCCGCGGCTTCAAGGAGCGCCGATCCTTTAGCCAGAACCGGCTCGGACCGCACTCCTGGCGGTTTTGATGCGGGGCGGTTCTGGTGCGGGTAGAGAGACTTGAACTCCCACGCCTTGCGGCACCAGAACCTAAATCTGGCGTGTCTACCAATTTCACCATACCCGCGCCCCAGCCGCGTCGAAAATCCTCGTCGCACAAGGCCTTCCGGAGCGCGCGTCTCTATATCACCCGTTTCGGCGCACGCAAAGGGAAAATGACGCTTTTTTGGCAGCTCCGAGAAACCGCAGTGGATAGGCGAATTTGCTCCCGCCGCACCCCGGTCGAACCAGCGATTATCGGGATATTTAACTTTTTATTAAATTCTAATGTGTACATTGGAATCAACGGCGATGTGAGCCATGCAATAACCGCATGCCATCCATACGGATATTGCACTGCACAATTTCGCTGCAATCTCATATTATGCAAATGCAGAGATTGATTGAAGGCTTCGGTCTCTCTGGCTTGGACGGCTTGGCGCCCGCCCTGAACGATGCAGATGCCCTCGGGAAGTTCCCGTGACAGGAATTCGAGCCGCGCACTCCTCCTCCCAGCGTGGGCTTGATGGGACTGGCGATCCTCCTCCTCCCAAGTCGCCAGTCGTTACAAATGACGCCCACCGGACCTCCTCCCCCGGTGGGCGTTATTTTTTGTCCTGCAGCATGCGATCTGCCTAAAACTCGCGCATCATTTCCTCACTTGTGCATGGTAAACGATCTCGTAATGCGCCAGATGCATAGGTGGCATTCCGAATAGGCGCTGTTACTTTTTGCAGCGCAGCATATATTGGCGGTCATGAGATTGAAGTCAGCGCCGAACGGGCTGCTGGCAAGGGCCTAGAAAGGGACAAGATCATGAACATCGCACAGAAGCTCACCACCTGGCGCAAGTACCGCGAAACCGTCAACGAGCTCGGCCGCATGAGCGACCGCGAGCTCAACGACCTCGGCATCGGCCGCGCCGACATCCGCCGCGTTGCACGGACTGCCGTCGGCTTCTAAGCCTCGCGCAGACATTGCTGCACCATCCAAAAGCGCCTCCTCCGGGAGGCGCTTTTCTTTTTGTTCATAGAAATTTCACACTTGAAGCATCTGCCTGATTTTTGGCCTCCGCCGTAAACTTCAGCAATCCCCTGCACATTTGCATGGCAGTCGCACATTTTTTGCACTGCACATTCTTATTATGCGGATGTATAAGACCCTCATCGCTGATGACGACAGAGCATCAGGAAAAATCTTGAGGAAACAACCATGAACCCGATCCGTATCGCCAAGAACTGGATCAGCTACCGCCGCACGATGAATGAGCTTGGAAATCTTTCGAGCCAGGCCCTCAGCGACATCGGTCTGACCCGCTACGACATCCGCCACATCGCGGCCCGCTCTTTCCGCTAATCCGCTTCTCGCAGGCGGACCCGCACGGCTCGAGGCCTTGCGGCGAGGATCAAGCGGTCCGAGAGGACATCCAAGGACGTATCAAAGGCACCTTTTCGGGTGCCTTTTTGATTCCGGTCCGGCAAATGGCGTGATAATGAGCCGGCCATGAGCAACATTTCTTCCTCCCCTACCTCTCCTGCCGCCATCCATGTCGTCGGCGGCGGCCTCGCGGGTTCCGAAACCGCCTGGCAGATCGCCTCGGCCGGCGTCCCGGTGATTCTCCACGAGATGCGCGGCGTGCGCGGCACCGATGCCCACAAGACGGACGGACTTGCCGAGCTTGTCTGCTCGAATTCCTTCCGCTCCGACGATGCGACCGCGAATGCCGTCGGCGTCATCCATGCGGAGATGCGGCTTGCCGGTTCACTGATCATGGCTTGTGCCGACAGACATCAGGTACCGGCCGGCGGGGCGCTTGCCGTCGATCGCGACGGATTTTCCGACGCGGTCACCGAAGCGATCGAAAAACACCCGCTCATCACCGTCGTGCGCGAGGAGATCCAAGGCCTGCCGCCAAAGGAATGGGATCTGGCGATCATTGCCACCGGCCCCCTGACCTCGCCGGCGCTGGCAGCCGCGATCCAGGCGGAGACAGGCGAGGACCAACTCGCCTTCTTCGACGCCATCGCACCGATCGTGCACCGTGATTCGATTGACATGGACATCTGCTGGTACCAGTCGCGCTACGACAAGGTCGGCCCCGGCGGTACCGGCAAGGACTATATCAACTGCCCGATGGACGAGGCTCAGTACAATGCCTTCGTCGACGCGCTGATCGCCGGTGATGCCATTGGCTTCAAGGAATGGGAAGGCACGCCCTATTTCGACGGCTGCCTGCCGATCGAGGTGATGGCCGAACGCGGCCGCGAAACGCTGCGTCATGGGCCGATGAAGCCGATGGGTCTCACCAATGCCCATAACCCGACGGTCAAGGCCTATGCGGTCGTGCAGCTCCGGCAGGACAATGCGCTCGGCACGCTCTACAACATGGTGGGCTTTCAGACGAAGCTGAAATACGGCGCCCAGGCGGACATTTTCCGGATGATTCCCGGCCTGCAGAATGCCGAATTCGCAAGGCTTGGCGGCCTGCACCGCAACACCTACATCCACTCGCCTGTTCTTCTCGACAGGAGCCTGACGCTGAAAAGCCGGCCGGGCCTGCGATTCGCCGGCCAGATCACCGGCTGCGAAGGGTATGTGGAAAGTGCGGCGATCGGACTTCTTGCCGGCCGTTTCGCGGCTGCCGAACGCAAGGGCGAAACGCTCCCCGCACCGCCTGCAACGACCGCTCTAGGTTCGCTGCTCGGCCATATAACCGGTGGGCATCTGGTTTCGGACGACGAGCCGGGCAAGCGCTCGTTCCAGCCGATGAACGTCAACTTCGGGCTGTTCCCGGAACTGGAGCCGGGATCGATCGTCAAGCCGGAGGGCGTCAAGCGCTTCCGCGGTAAGGACAAGACGGTGATGAAGCGGCAACTGCTCGCCGTCCGGGCGCTCCGGGATTGCGCTAGTTGGCTTGATCGGGGCTGATATCCCCGGTCGAGGGCTTCGGCTTTTCTTCCAGATCGCGATCGGCAACGCTGACATAGTTGTCGAGCAGCCAGAGGGCGACTTCGGCCGCCTCCTTTTCCGTGGAAAACAGGTAGGTGCCATTCTGTGTCGACGCGTCCAGGAATTCGACGGTGAAGCCCTTGGCGTTCGGCAATGGGGTGACGCGAACCCTGCCCGGCTCGATCAAAAAGCAGGCGTAATGGTTGCGGTGGCTGCGCATGAAGCCGGCCTTGTTGTCGTGCAGGCGTACGAAGATCGCTTCGCCATTGGCCGTCACATGCAGGCTACGGATCGCTTCGTTGGGAAAGGCGCGGCCGAATTCGAGAATGGCCATGCCTGTATCGTGCAGGTTGCCGTCCTTGTCCCGGTCCTTGCCCGACATCCGCGTGATGTAATAGGCGAGCGCCATGAGGAGCACGAAGATGATGGACCAGACGACAACGGGGCTCACACCGCTTCTCCTTATGATGGCGCCGGATTTCTAGTCTCGTCCCATAGCGCGCGAGCCTTGCGCGAATTTGACGTCCATCAAAAGCGCCTGGTGACCGAGGCCTTCAAGAGCCGCAATTGCCGCCGCCACTGCGGAAGTTGCAGCGCCGTATCGAACACCGAGGCACCGGCGCGCGCCGCGCGGCGCAGCACTGGTTCGGCAAGCGCTACCGGCAGATAGGCCGGAAAGACGGCGGACGGGACGGTTCCCGACTTTCTGGCCTTGGCCAGATGTTCCAATCCAAGGCCGGCAAAGGCCTCGATCGCGACGGAAATGCGCGACCTATCCTCGCCGCGCAGGAATGTATCACGGTCGAGCCCGGTCGCCGAGAGGATATCGAGCGGCAGATAAAGTTGATGACGGCGTCGATGGATGGGCATCAGCAGCAGGAAACCGGCGATCGACTGGGCGACACCCGCGTGTCCTGCCGCCTCCGCAGATTTTGCCGCATCGGTGGGAGAGAGAATCAGGCTCGCGAGCTGGATTACCGCCGAAGCGGTCTCGCCGGCATATCCTTCGAGTGCATTCCGGTCGGTCAACGGATCGTCGTAGAGATCGAAGATGCGCGCCTCGATCATGTCGACGAGCGTCTGGCGCGGCAGGCGATAGGTCTCGATCGCCTCAAGCAGACCGGCGGCGATGGGGTTGCCGGTGCTGTCGCCATGAGCGCTGCCTTCGAGGAGGTCGCGCCACCATTGCAGGCGGATTTCGCCGGGAAGCGGTTCACGCACCACGTCGCGGACGCGGCCGATCTCGGCGTTGAAGGCATAAAGGGCCGCAAGTGGGCCGCGCTTGTCTTCCGGCGACAGGAGGCAGGCGAGATAACGGTCGCGGTCCGTATCCCTAAGCGTTGCGAGGCAGATATCGCCGTTCTGTCTGGCTGGATCGGCCATCTGTCAGACGGCAATCAAAGCCGCGGCGACGGCGCGCGATTCGGCGAGCATGATGTTGAACGTGCGCACGGCGGCACCGGTGCTCATCGGATCGGAGGCGATGCCCTTGGCTTTCAACGCTGCCTTCACATCCGCCGGAATGGGCTTGAGGTTGGCGCCCATACCGACAAGCAACACTTCGATCTCGTTTGATTCGGCGAGCACCTTCATCAGAGAAGCGACCGTCAGCGGCTCACCTTCCTGCAATTCCCAGCCGTGGACACCCGAGGGAAGGCAGAGCAGCGAGCCGCGATGCGACATGTCTGCAAAACGGAAACCGCCATTGCCATAAGCGTCGATCGGAGCACGACCGGGAAAATGGGCGTCGCGGATTTCGATGCCTTTCGCCATGGGCCGCATGCTTTCTCGAAAAGGTTACGAGCCGGATGATGGCCCGGCTCTTTGGATCCAAGGCCCTGCAGCAGACAGGGCCTTTACATCGGCGATAACGTTCAGGAAGCCGTTCCGGTCTTCGCCGGTTCGGTCTTGACCGGCTCGCCCTTGACGCGGACTTCGGCAATATAGGCGCGCATGGCACGGATCTTCACGCCTTCGGCGATTTCGACTTCCACTTCGGCGTCGTCGATAACCTTGGTCACCTTGCCGGTGATGCCGCCGCCGAGAACGACCTGGTCGCCGCGGCGGACGTTGGACAGCGTTTCCTGGCGCTTCTTGGCAGTGGCGCGCTGCGGACGGATCAGAAAGAAATACCAGACCACCATCAGAGGCGCGAAGAGGAAGAGCATCTCAAGGCCGGAGCCGAACGCGGAAGCTCCCGGTGCTGCGGCTGGGGCCTGGGCGAATGCTTCGGTAATGAACATCGAAAACTCCTAAGATTACCGGAGGCCCCGGGCCCCCGTTTCAAGCCGCCGGAATATAGTTGCGATAGGCCGGAATGCAACAGAAACACGCCGGCCGGCGTACCGAATTCGCGGCTCTCAGGCTTTTGATGCACCAACGAGCATGTTACCGCAGCGAAAAGGCTCAAAAACTGCCGATACGACCGGAGAAACACCATGAGCGACGACTTCAACACCCTGATCCTGACTGAGGTCCGCAGGCTTGCGGATGCGCTGGAACGGCTTGCCGGCCCTCCGCCCGCCGTCAACGACTGGAACGCCGCCGACTGCTTCGTCTGGATCCCGGCAAACCAGCGCCTGCAGCCGGTGCCGCGTCCGAACCGGGTCGCCCTGACGCTGATCCGCGGCGTCGACCACGTGCGTGACATTCTTCACGAAAACACTCTGCGGTTCGCGGAAGGCTTTGCCGCCAACAACGTGCTGCTGTGGGGCGCTCGCGGCATGGGCAAATCGTCGCTGGTCAAAGCCGTGCACGAGGACGTGCGCGCAGCGACCGGGATCTCGCTGAAACTCGTCGAGGTGCATCGCGAGGATATCGCCTCGCTCCCAGCCCTGCTCGATATCCTCGAGGCTTCCGGCCAGCGCGTCATCGTTTTCTGCGACGACCTCTCCTTCGACCACGACGACACCGCCTACAAGTCGCTGAAGGCGGCACTCGACGGCGGAATCGAAGGCCGGCCGGACAATGTTCTGTTCTATGCGACCTCCAACCGCCGCCATCTCCTGCCGCGCCACATGATGGAGAACGAGCAGTCGACGGCGATCAATCCGTCCGAGGCAGTCGAAGAAAAGGTGTCGCTGTCGGATCGTTTCGGCCTGTGGCTCGGTTTCCACAAATGCAGCCAGGACGACTATCTGAAGATGATCGACGGTTATGCCGAACATTTCGAGCTCGGCCTCGGCCAGGAGACCCTGCATCACGAGGCGCTCGAATGGGCGACCACTCGCGGCGGGCGCTCGGGCCGTGTCGCCTGGCAATATATCCAGGATCTTGCCGGGCGGCTGCGGAAACCGCTTTCCCGAGATTGAAACCTGAAAAAGCACTGAGAACGCAAAAAGCCCGGCACTGCCGGGCTTTTCTCCGTCCCCTGAAACGCACTACTTATTCAAGGAAGGTAATCGGGTTGACCGGGGTCGCGTCCTTGCGGACTTCGAAGTGGACCTGCGGGCGCTTGGCGTCGCCGCTCATGCCGGAGGCGGCGACCGTCTGGCCGCGGGTGATCTTCTGCCCGCGTGTGACGTTGATGCTGCCGGCGTGGCCGTAAACGGTGACCTTGCCATCGTCATGACGGACGAGAACCGTGTTGCCGAGCTGCTTCAGGCCGTTGCCGGCATAGATGACCACGCCGTTTTCGGCAGCCTTGATCGGGGTGCCTTCCGGAACCGAGATGTCGATGCCGTCATTGCGGTTGCCGTCGACGTTCTGGCCGTAGCCGGCGATGACCGCACCATTGACCGGCCAGCGATACTTGCCGATGCCGGTGGACTGCGGTGCCACGGAGGCGGTGTCCGACTTCTTCTCGACGTCGGCGACGGAGGCGCCATCGACCGCGGCCTTGGCAGCGGCAGGCGCCACAGCAACCTGAGCGACCTGGGCCGTGG